>CANETR010000069.1 GCA_947441325.1 Saprospiraceae bacterium | reverse complement strand
TTACCATTCTCATCCAGGTCTATTACGATTCCATCTCTGATTTATTCTGATTCAGCAGCTTCCTGTACACCAAAATCAATATAAAGTGAATCTGTATCTGGGTAATAATTTATTTTCATTTTTGTATTTTTTTTAAGGTTTAAAACTTCTATCCATAAAAGCATTGTGCAAAGTTTCACCATCCTCTAATACAACAACGCGAATTATTTTATTCAACTCGGGAACAAATCCCCAGTATCTTTTTCGACCATCAATTTGCAGCTCTTCTTTTATCGGATTTTCTATGATTTTCAGGCACATTTCAAGTGTCAAATAAGTTCTTTTCTTAAGTATTTGTTCTTCAAAGTATCGTGTTGTTTTCATTTTTAATTAAGTCTGTGAACATCCACTAAAGTTTAAAATTATGAATCAATATTAAGATGTTTTAATTATAAAATTGTTAGCTCTTTTATACTTTTCAAAATGCAATTGAAATTTTAATTTAATCTTATTTGTCTGTGCAATTATAGTGAAAATAACTTAAAAAATCCCGAGAAGGTTCATTTTTCAATAGATTAAGTTGACAATTTACCTAAAAGGGCGGGGTTCTTGTCCTCGCCTATTGGATAGACGCAGGGGTTAAAAGCACCTGCTCCAATGGTGTTGAAAAATCGGAGCTAGTTGGTCTGTCCTGGGTTAAAACCCAGGTATCCGTTGCTATTAATTTCGCAGGGGTTAAAACCACCTGCTCCATAGGCGTTAAAAAACTAGTTTTTACCAAGAAAAAACTCATATGCAGGGACAAGATATAGCGTTTTCCCTTCTAGGGTCAGTTGATCCTTTTGGTTGAGGGTTACAATTGTACCTGATGCTAATTCAAAATAATTTAGAGCTTCCAGAAGTCCGTTCAATTCTCTTTTTTGATTATCCGCATTGAGTTCGAGGCAGACCTGTATGGCATGGCTGCATTTATTTTTTTCGAAGATGACAAAATCGCACTCCTGTTTTTCTCTGAAATAATAGATTTTTTTGCCCTGATTTCGGAGAAATAAAAAGACGGCATTTTCCAGTTTTCTACCATGGTCTTCACTGAAATTAAGTGTATTGGCATCTATCAGCCCGTTATCGATGGCATAAACCTTTTTGGGATTGATGGCTACACTTTTTGCCGACCAGCTAAACCTGTGGACAAAAAACAAAAGATAAGCATCTTCCATCCAGTTTACATAATCAATTACGGTTTGGACCGATCCCAACTGAAATGCTTTTTTTATACTGGTAAAACTGCTTTCTTTACTGACATTCGAAAGTAGAAAAAGTGCGATATCCACTAGTGCTCTGGGGTTTCTCACACCATAGCGCACCGCGATATCCCGAAGGATGATGTCTTTGAAAAGATTTTGAAGAGTCTCTGAATTTTTAGTTTTTAAATATTCAGGAAAACCGCCCTCTTTCAGGTATTTTTGCATGCTCTGCAGATTTGCATCTTTCTTTTCGAAGCGCAAAAATTCTTCGTAGGAAAAAGGAAATAATTCAGTATTCAAGTATCTCCCGGTAAGTCTTGTACCCAGTTCCTTACTCAGCATGGAGGCATTTGAACCGGTTATATAAACCTTTTTACCGTCATCGTGCAGCTGACGTACATAAACTTCCCATTTCTCCACATTTTGGATTTCGTCGAAAAAATAAGCCTCGGTATTGGCAGGTATTATTTCATCGAGTTTGGTAAAATCACTCAGTTCAAAATTAAAAAGTCGGGGATCTTCAAAGTTGAGGTAAGCGATTTTTTTATACTTTTTCATTTGATGTCGGAGCAGGGTGCTTTTACCGCAACGTCGTATTCCCGATATCACTTCAAGCATCGATGTATTCGATTCTAAATGCACTATTTTGTCTCTAAAAACTTCTTTTTTATATAGTTTCAATTTTTGATACTGAAACTGAAAAGCTTTTTCTATTTCTGATTTTAAAACCATTTTTCAAGATATATTAAGTAGCTGTTGCATTCGTTAAAAAAAGTATTTTTGTTCATTTATAATGAACATTTTTATTCATTAGCAATAAACATTATTATTCATTTATAATAAACACTATTGTATTTTTATAATGAACAAATGTATATATATTTTTGAGATTTTCAAAATCTTCTGAAATAAAATGTTGCGCTTCTCCGAAGCTGGGAAAGATTACATATGCAGGGGTTAAAACCACCTGCTCAACTGCTATTGAAAAATCGGAACTGTTTGGTCTTTCCCGGGTTAAAACCCAGGTATCCGTTGCTGTTGAAAAATCGGAGCTAGTTGGTCTGTCCTAGGTTAAAACCCAGGTATCCGTTGCTATTGAAAAATCGGAGGTTAAAACCTTCCTGATTTTTTTATGAGCTCTCGGCCCCAGAGGGGTCATTTGTTCTTAGCCGAAACGCAAAGATATGAAACAGTCCCGTAGGGATGACCTGTTCTATTTTGGAACTGCAATTTGTTGAGGTCACCACGCTGTGGCTCAAAAACTATTTCTGCCTGATGGCTAAGAACAGGCCGCTCCGATGGAGCTGAAATGCAGTTGATCGATGTTCGTCATTTCGGAGGTTAAAAGCACCTGCTCCATTGGCATTGAAAAATCAGAGCTAGTTGGTCTTTCCCGGGTTAAAACCCAGGTATCCGTTGCTGTTAATTTCGCAGGGGTTAAAACCACCTGCTCCAATGCTATTAAAAAATCAGAGGTTAAAACCTTCATGATTTAATTGCCTGAAGGTCCGCAAGGTATACTCTGTGGAACTCTGTGTCTGTCTTTGTGCACTTTGTGGTAAAATATTTTGGAAAATGTTGCGCTTCTCCGAAGCTGGGATGCTGGCAATTGAAAGGGTTAAAAGCACCTGCTCCATTGCTATTGAAAAATCGGTTTCATTTCAGGGAATTACCCTCCCGAAAGCTTTCAAGGAAGCTATCGGGGGATATGGTACGACTTAACGGCTTAGTGTGATATTTGCCTCTGTGTGTTTCTTTTCTATTAATGGCTCATTAATTAGGGTCAACAACTTGGTTTAAAGTAGGTGCGGAAGGAGAAGGAGAAACCGTGACAGTAATTGCATTGGATGTTGAAGGCGAACCCGTTGCACAAGTAGCATTGGATGACATCACAACACGAATCACATCATTATTTACCAAACTTGTGGTGGTATAAGTAGAATTTGTTTCTCCTGAAATATTAGATCCATTTTTCTGCCACTGATAGGTTGGTGCTGCACCTCCGTTGCTTGGTATTGCTGTGAAAGTAACACTGTTGCCTGAACAAATTGATGTTGCAGTTGCAGTAATAGATACGCTGGCCGCTAAGTTCGGATTAACCGTAATAGTTCCACTGATGGTATTGGTACCACCTGTACATCCACCTGTCATCGTAACTGTGTAGTTAAATATACCACTGGCATTTGCTGTACCGCTGATGGTAAATACATTCGATGCCCAGTTTCCGCTTACTCCTGCTGGAAGTCCGCTTACGGTAGCTCCTGTAGCACCGGTGGTGGCGTAAGTGATGTTCGTAATTGCAGTATTGTTACAAAGTGTTTGTGCGTTTGTACCTGCTGCTGAACTGAGTATAATGGTGTTCAATGGTGTAACTGTGATTGTACCTGTTGCACTCACTACTCCGCAACCTCCAGTCAATGGAATACTATAGCTAAATGTTCCTGATACAGATGGGGAGCCGCTGATTGTAATTGTGTTCGATGCCCAAGCAGCTGTTACGCCGTCTGGTAAGCCAGTGGCTGTGCCAATTCCTGTTGCTCCAGTCGTTGTATGCGTAATTGCTGTTAAAGCAGTGCTGATACACAATGTTGGTGTTGAACTCGCTGTAGTTGCAGTGTTGTTTGGTGTAACTGTTACTGTAATCGTATTCGTTGATACAGGTGAACAGTTTCCTGATGTTACATTTCTTCTGAAAAAGGTAGTGCTTGTTAAAGCCCCAGCGCTATAGGTTGCCAAGCTTGCCCCGCTTATATCCGTCCAGCTGCTGCTTCCATTTGGTGAACTTTGCCATTGGTAACTATATGTACCTGTACCGCCACCAGCAGCAGTTGTACTTGTAAATGCAGCAGGAGCTGTATTATTACAAATGGTTTGTGAAGCTGATACCGAACCAGCAGTAAGTGTAGGGAATACTGTCAGTACTACCGAATTAGAATTTACTGTACCGCAGGCACCTGTAACAACTACCTGATAGGTGGTTCCATCATCGCCAATTGTTGGACTTGGAATGGAATAGGTTGAAGATGTAGCCCCAGAAATAGGACTACCATTTAATCTCCACTGATAGGTAAAAGGTGCTGTCCCTGCTGCTGTAACAGAAAAAGAGGCTGGCTGCCCTAAACATTCCTGTCGATTTGTTGGTTGCGAACTAATAGATGTTGCTGCATTCACAACTAATGCTACTGAATTAGAAGTTATAGCTCCACAACTCCCAGTTATGATTACACTGTAATTACCGGCATCGGCCAATTGTGAATTATTATCGGAATAGGTTGGTGAAGTTGCACCGCTTATAGGGCTACCATTAAATAACCATTGATAAGTAAGTGTTCCTGTACCGGTACCCGCAACAGCAAAGTTGGCAACACTACCCTGGCAAACAGTAAGTGCCGTTGGCTGCGTAGTGATAACTGTGGCAGGATTTACCGTCAACAATGCATTGGATGAGGTTAGCGCACCGCAACCGGCAGTAACTAATACCGAGTAATTTGCCGCATCTGAAGCAGATATATTATTGATGGTATAGCTTGCTGAGGTAGCACCTGAAATAGCAGTTCCATTTTTACGCCATTGATAGCTAACTGTTCCCGAACCTATTGCAGTAACTGAAAAAGTAACATTTGAACCAGCACATAATGTCTGTGTCAATGGTTGTGTTGAAATGACCGTAGCTGGACTAATACTCAGCGTCACCGTGTTTGATGTGGCCGTGCCGCAGCTACCTGTAACGAGTACCGAATAGTTATCTGCATCACCAGATGTGATACCAGAAAGGGTGAGCGTGGCAGTCTGTGCCGATGCATTTCCGGTTATATTCACGCCGTTTTTACGCCACTGATAGGTAAGTGTTCCGGTTCCTGCAGCTACTACTGTAAAGCTTTGACTGGTTCCCAAACAGGCCGATGCTGATACAGGTTGTGTCGTGATGGATGTAGCAGCTGTGACTGTAAAGCTTATATTATTACTTGTAGCCGGATTAAATGTAAGACATCCACCTGGAAGACTTGATGTCATTACAAGCGAAATCTGATCGCTATTTGCCAAAGAAGAGGTCGTATAGGTAGAGGAGGTCGCTCCAGAAATATCAGTTCCGTTTAATCGCCACTGATAGCTGGGACTGGCGCCCATATTACTGGAAGAACTGACACTAAAGGAAACAGCGGTAGAAGGGCAAATTGTTGTAGCTGTAGATGCGGAAATAGCTACTGCTGGTGCTGCCGCTAAACTACTAAGGGTTACCGTATTACTGCTAACCGCTGACGAAGTTGAAAGACATGGTGTCGCATTCGATACCATTGTTACATAGATCTGATCATTGGCCAGCGGAGTACTTAATACATAGGTTGATGCGGTTTGCCCCGATTGCAATGACCCATTTTTATACCATTGTTAAGTAGGTGTAGTTCCCCCATTTACAGGCGTTGCTGTAAATGTAATCGCACCACCCGAACAGGCAGAGGTTGAAGATGCTGAATTGTTCACAGTTGGAACAAGTGTAGGGTTCACTACAACGGCGATCAAAGACCTGCTACTTTCGCAACCGAATGAATTGGTTTGGCTGACATAATAATTTACAGTTCCTGCGCTAGCTGTACTTGGTGTGGGAGCTGTTCCTGATGGAGTTCCTCCAGTTGGAACTGTGTACCAGTTTGCCGTATTAGGCGATGTAATTGTCGCAGTGAGTTGAACAGCTGTTGCATTCTGGCAATATGTAACAGGTGTGCTTACTGCAGGTGCAGCCGGAACAGCATTAATAGTCACTATAATCTGTAAGCGCGTACTTTCACAACCATTGCTTCCCGAAACCTGAGACACCCAATAATTTTGAGTACCTATAGTGGACGTGGAAGGAGTAGGTGCTGTGGTGCTGGGAGTGCCACCTGTTGCAACTGTGTGCCAGCGTAGTGTGTTCCCCGAAGTTGCCGTAGCCGTTAATGCTGAAGATGCGGCTCCTTGACAATATGGAATAGTGGTAGTTGCAGTAGGTGCTGCGGGAGATGCATTAACAGTGAGTGTAACTGCAGTTCGGCTCGTACTTTTACATCCTGAAGTACTCACAACAGCCTCAGCATAATAGGTACCTGCTGTTGCTGTGGAATAGGTATTATTACCGGCCAGTAATAAGATGCCTCCTGTTGGGGCTGAATACCAGTTGACGGTAGTACCGACCGGAGTTGTCACGGTTAGTGATTGTGCGCCGTCATTTGAACAGGCCGTTACATCACCGCCGCTTAGAGGGGCTGCAGGTTTTGCATTGACAGGTACATTCACCGTTGCCTGTGAAGCACAAGATGTATTAGGGTTTGTTGCAGCACAGACATAAGTTACCGTGCCGGGAATATTCAGTGCTGCAGTAGTATAGGTTGTTGAGGTAGCACCGGATATAGGTGACCCGCCTGTTGACCATTGGAAACTATAGTTTGCACCTGGTATGAATCTATAACCAAGATTTGTTGCGGCAGTCGTTCTATAATTCCATTCCGGGGTACTATTATTTGGACCAGCAACGGCACCTATGGTTTTTGCTGCATCCTGAAGACCAATAATTTTAGCAGAATTACCCGTGCCTGCAGCAGCAGAAGTAACATAGATTTCAACTATACCTGTTGTTTCATTTAATACTAATTGAGCAGTCGAAAAAGTTGAAGGCGTAGCATAAGTAGGTACAGATACAAAATCAAGTACAAACTTTTGAGTAGGTGCAATTCCTTCTGTCCAATAACGAACGAGCGTACTTGCATTGAAATTAGACATATTAATATCATGTGCAAGTAGGGCAATAATGTTACCGGGATTATTAGCATTTGGAAATGCTCCACCAGTTGTATTGAAAGCATACTGTCCTAAATTTCCTGATGTTGCATCATAACCAGGTACAGTTCCAAACATTACCAAACCATTAGTTCCCACAGCTAAAGAAGTAAAATTCTGACCGAAAAAGTTATAGGTAAAGCCAATAGGAATACCTCCCCATCCACCGTCATCATAGGTGCCTCCAGACAAAGTAGCTGCAGTAGCGGTTGCCCCATTAACAAGAATAGTTACACCTGAACCTGGTGCAGTCTTAGGAGAAAAGCTTGGTGCGTAACTCACACTAAAATTGGAACTATTCAAATTAGAAGACAGTAGCGCAGTTTCTCCTTCACAAACTTGCAGAGGAGAGGATGTAGGCGTAAAACTTACCCCATCAATTACCCCTACATTGAAGGTATTAACTCCAGTGATGGGGGCACAACCTGTTGCAGAGGCTACTAAAGTATATTGCGTAGTAGCAGTTGGTGTGGCGGTCACAATTGCCGCAGTTGTGGAGGAGAGTGTTGCCCCCGGCGACCATGAATAAGCAGTAGGATTCGTTATATTTGCACTCAGCGTAACCGATCCACCGGCACTACAAATAATGCCATTGCTTGGATTTGAAGCAATAAGGGGTCTGGTTATAACAGAGACTGCTGTACGTACACTGCTGGCACAGCTTCCGTTAAATTCTTCTACATATCTTATTTGTGTATTGTTAGCTACACACAATACACCTGTATTCCAATCGGCACCAGTAAGCAATAAAGTGCCACCTGTAGGCGCATCGTACCAGCGCAAGGTACCTCCACCGGATGCGGTGGCGGTAATTGTAGCAGAACCGCCCACATTTAATGTTGTAGTACTGGCAGTAACAGTGGGTGATGCGGGGGAGCTATTTGCCGTCACCACTACAGCATCAGAAGCCGAACAGCCATTTATGCCTGTTACTGTTAAAGTATATGTTGTTGTTGTTATTGCAGAACAGTTTGGATTTAACACGTTGGTTGCAGATAATGCTGTTGCCGGAGACCAAGAATAGGTAGGTGGAACTGTATAGTTTAATGAAACCGTATATGTAATTGTCATTGCATCTGTGAACCCATCATTATTTTGACCTCTTACAGCAACAACTAAGCCATTAGCAGCCTGACCATTTAAATTGGTATACGTGGTATTAGTTGCACATCCCGCAACCCCTTGTTGAACCCCATTCAATCTTGTAGTGACGCCATACCAGCTCGGACA
>CANETR010000068.1 GCA_947441325.1 Saprospiraceae bacterium | reverse complement strand
ACTGTTCCGCACTGAAATTTCTATTGTTGAAATAACCACTGTTTTCCAATGCAATCACTACATCTTGCGGGGTAGACATTTTTGTTTTATTTTTCTTCATTAGTTTGGCAATTAAATTACCCTGGGCACGATAAGAAGACCAAACAGCCTTATATTCTGTAAAACATTGCTCATTAGTTACGAACTGCCCCTTCATTCCCTTACCCATAGGAATACTATTTTCACTGCATTTGATATCAAAATGATTGTTTGTCGCAATAGCTGTTTTGGATAGACCATAATTGCTGTTCATAAGTGCCAATCCTAGTATGATAGATGTGGGTATTTTCTGTGTTTTAGCCTCCTCCCTGGCTGTTTTCAAGTACTTTGAAATATAGCCCTTTATTGCTTTGTCGGTATTTTTTGACAAATCACTTATTGTTTTTTTACGGCTTTCCACATTGGGGATATTCGGGACATAATAACTTTTTACATCATCTGCATTTATGGGGTCCATTTCGAGCGGTTTAATCTCTTCTTTGTTTTCGCTGATGCTGTTTTTTCTATCCGTAGCTTCATCTTTCCCCTCGTTTATACCTTTGTCAAGGCCAGCAGAAAGTGAGGTTTTTTCATTATTCTTATTGTTGAGGCCAATGGCTTTGCTGTCATCATTATTAAAGATCAGCATAAATACCAAGCCCACAACTGCCAAACCGAAACGGTATTTTTTTACAGCCGTACCAATCTGAACTATTCTTGGGTTTTCAACAGATTGTTTGAAACCTAATAGTGTCAAAAACTTAGAAATAAATAGTTTTAGTCCTGTCTCTTTTTGAGCATTCGGCATAACCACCAAAGCTTTACTCATTGGAACTTCATTATTTTTTGGATTTCCGATTTCAATTGTTATCATCTCTTTCATTGTATGCTTGTTTTAAAAGTCATAAAATAATTTGTGTCATCAAGTGTTAATGTGCAACAAAAGTAAAACAGATAATTTTAAAAAACAAATAAATTCAAAAAATATTTACAAAAATAAACAAAAATGTTTCAAAAAGGCACAAAAAAACCGGAACAAGCGTTCCGGCAAATAAATTTATTTTTTGTTTTAAGGTGCAAGGTTGCCCCTTTTCATGGCTTGAAGCGCAATGCGCAGGTGCTCCCAAATCGTAGGGAAGAGTCCAAAATGCTCTTTTAAAATATTGTACCTTTCTTTCCAGGAAGCTTTGCGATGTTTTGCAGAAATACCCCCTTTCAAAAAGGAACAAATAACAATACCACTATCTTTAAAGGTTTTAGCCTTTTTGAGAATTCTAATTGTCCAATCCAAATCGGCGACAAGTTTGTACTTTTCGAATCGGTATTCTTCCCAAATTCTTCGGTGGGGCAACATGGCCTGATGACATATTATCATGCCATTACGGAAACTTTTCCAGCTTAGTTTATCAGCTTCGGGGTGCTTTTTATGCCAGGGGACAGCGTTTCCCTCATTGTCAACTATTCTTACTTTACCGTAAATGAAATCTTCGTCATTATGCTTGCTAAATGCTTCTTCAAGTACTGTTGGGCTTTCGGCTATATCTCCCGCATGAAGAAACCAAATATAATCGCCGCTTGCTGCCCTCATACCTTTATTCATCGCATCATAATTGTTTTTATCTTTTTCACTTATAATGAGATCGATATGCTCGCGGTATTTTTCGACAACTTTTAAGGTATTGTCCTTGCTGAGACCATCAACAATGATATATTCAATATTAGGATAGCTTTGAGCAATAACACTTTTAATGGTCTGTTCAATGAGTGACTCACAATTGAAAGTAACCGTAACAATGCTAATTTTAGGTAGATTATGCACCTGACAGGTATTAATATGATGAACTAATAAAAGGCAAAGTTAGCCTTTTATCATTAATAATATGAAAATAGCAAATGCTAAAAAGATTATTCCGCCCAGGGATCGGGTAGTAAAAAAGGATCTGACCACTCTTGTTTTGTAAAATAAGATGTGTCGGTAAGCGTGTTCAAAAAGGCAATGATATCTGCCTTGTCGGTAGCAGAAAGTGTTCTAAGTGTTGGTGCAGTAAGTAGTTCATTGCCAACATTGGGGGATGGATGCCCTCCCGATACATAATGATCCAAAACTTCTTCCAGTGTTGCGAAACGGCCATCGTGCATATAGGGAGCCGTAAGCCCAATATTGCGCAAGGTAACTTCTTTGAATCGACCATTATCTGTTAGGATGCCTGTAACGCCCCCTAATCCTTTGTCTATAAAATCATTATAACCCTGAGCCGAATCGAGGCCATTGTTCGTATAATTATTGCGGGCAAAGGTGGCAAAATTTCTTGAAAAGCTGTGGCAGTGGGCACATTCAGCATCTTTTGTAACTGCTGCGCCATTTACGTCGCCTAGAAAAAGTTCATAACCTCGCTGCTGTGATTCTGTAAAATAGTTAAATGCTCGCCATTCGACACTGTCATATTTGGAATCGGCTGAATTGAGGGTACGCATAAACTGGGAAATTGCTTTTGCAGCAAGTTCTTTGGTGATGTCGGCTTTTGAGTTGATACCAAAAGCTTTGCGGAACAATGCCGGGTAATGCTCATGATTTCTTAGTCGGCGTTCCACTTCTTCCCAATTGTTTTTCATCTCCAGAGGATTCTCAACAGGGGCCAAAACCTGATCTTCGAGATCGCGGAACATGCCGTCCCACATGAAATTGTGCGCATTGTTTGGCCTCCAGGAATAACCAATATTGATAAGCGACATAGAATTTCTGATACCGATGGTCCCATCTACACCGATTGATTTTGGAACGCCATCGGTAAATGCCTTATCCTGTCTGTGGCAACTAGCGCAGGAAATGCTACTGTCGATTGATAGCATTTTTTCATAAAAGAGGTATCGTCCCAATCGCACTCCTTGTACTGTCACAGGATTGGTAGCAGGAATCTGCATAGCAGGAAGTCCGTTAATCTGCGGAAATTGATAAGCCTGCGGATTATACTCAATAGAATCAAGACCATCGCCAGTATTTGGAGAGAGTGGCCCCAAAATATCATCCTTCGGATCGCAGGCTATAATGACTCCTATAACTGCGAATAGAAAAAAGGCGAAACGGGTTGGACGATTCATATATATTTTTTTATTTTTATTGAATGCTGATGGCATTGGCAATATTGATAACTGTTTGTCGGGCAAGGTCATAAGCAGGGGTACCCACAGCGCCAGAGTGACTTACATTGGCATTGGGAATATAGATTTCTGCTCCACTTTTGTAGAAAATATCTTTGGCATTAACTTTAAATATAAGCTCACTGTTGCCATTAGAGCTTATTTCGAATGTTTTAGTAAAACTGCGTGTTTGATACATGCCGTCAACGCCCGAGTGATAGAGATAGGAAACATCCCCTCCGGCAGCATTGGGTAAGGTATCGATTCTGCCTTCTAATCGCGAAAAAATATAGCTGTTCCATGCCGACCAGTAATTGCCAGGATCACCCAAATATGGATCTGTTGGAAAATCACCCGGTTCTTTTGCATTTTTGCCAGGTTCTACACCAATACCAAAACGGATGGCTTTATAATTGCCTATTTCTACTTCACTCAGGTCAAATTTTATACCTGCAGCTGCTTTATTCAAATCGGTATTTCCGTTAAAATCTACATATTCTACATCTTTAAGCCTGACAACCTCATCGTTGTCTTTTATCAATTCTATATCTGACAGGAAAAAATTGAAAACGTGAAACTGAAGCTTATCGCCATCGGGAGTCAAATAATCATTGAATACCAGCAAGGGATCGTTTTCATAAACTGCTTTGAAGGTGATGCTGAGGCTACCCTTTGGACCACGATCAGGCTCTTTGCAGCTATTTGCACTGAATAAAATAAGCGCGAGGCAAAAAAGTAATATATTTTTCATAGTGTTTTGTCAGTGGTTATATCAGCACAACAAATTTCCTCTTCCCAAAATTCCATTATAATTTAGTGCGCTGAATGTAAATTTAAGCTCTTTTTTGTTTTTTTTAATGATATTTGTCTAATAAAACGGATTAGAGCAAGAGCTTGTTTAATTTAGAATTGATTTAATTTAGTGATGTCAAAAATTAAAAATATTTACGCCGGTATTTGCAAGGCAAAATTGAATCAGAAGAAACAATTTGCGATTCTTATCGACCCCGATAAAATCGATGCTTCCAATATAGGACCTCTGCTTGAACTTGCTCAAAATGCAAATACAGACTTATTGCTGATAGGGGGCAGTTTGGTAGTAAATGATGTGTTGGACGAGCTGATTTTGAAAATAAAATCAAGCTGCGATATACCCGTGGTTTTATTTCCGGGTTCATCGCGGCAATTGAGCTACAAAGCTGATGCGCTGTTGTTTTTATCGCTTATTTCGGGCAGAAATGCCGATTTGCTTATCGGAAAACATGTTGAGTCGGCACCTTTTTTAAAGCAAAGTCCGCTCGAAATTATTTCTACCGGATATATGCTCATCGACGGTGGCGTACCCACCTCGGTTTCCTATATGAGCAATAGCAACCCCATTCCTGCAGGCAAAGATGATATTGCAGTCTGTACCGCCATGGCTGCCGAACTGCTAGGCATGAAAATGATATATATGGATGCGGGTTCGGGTGCGCTCAATCCCATATCTGCCTCAATGATTTCGGCAGTAAGTACGGCAATCGATATTCCGCTGATAGTCGGAGGTGGCATCAAAACAGCTGAAGCTGCGCATAGAGCTGTTGCTTCGGGAGCCGATATTATTGTTGTTGGCAATGCCATCGAGAAAGACCCTTCACTGATACGGGAATTAGCGGCAGCCGTGCATATGTAATTTCCCCTATGGAGTGGGCGGAATATTTTCGGCATTCAGCGGCAAGCCCTCCATAGATACTGGCTGCCAGGCTGCGCCCGGCGCAAACCACCATAGAGAACTGTCCTGAAGCACTGCCATATAGCGGGTACCTTCGGTCTTCATGTAAGCATCGAAATTTTTAATGACATAACCCTTTGGTAAACCTTCGACAGATGACTGTTGCCAGGGATAACCCGGGGCAAACCACCAGATGGAACCATCGTGAAGCACAGCTACATAGCGGGTGCCATCCTTATTCGATCGGCTATAAGCCACCAAATGATCAATATTATATCCTGCAGGTAATCCCTCGGCAGTAGATGGCTGCCATGGATATCCAGGTGCAAACCACCAAATGCTGTTGTCCTGCAGTACGGCTACATAGCGGGAGTCATTGTCTTCGAGCCGGGCGTAGGAGGAGAGTATTTTTATTTTATTCATATTTTTAGACTTTAGACTTTTAGACACTAGACTAGAGACTTTTTCCGGCATTTGGAATTGCTTATTAGAATGTTGAAAAAATTTTGTGATGATGACTTGAGTTATTTGCCGAAAAAGTCTGGAGTACAAATTTACCTTGTTTTTGCTTTTTGAAGCCTAAAATTGAGTAAATAATTTTAAGACTTGAGCTGTAAATTTTTTTTGATTGATGCTTGTTTGACTATCATCGAGTATCGGACTTTTATTTGCATTTGTCAAAAAATTAGTGTAGATTAGTAGAAAGTTAAAGATTTGACAAGCATGCTGTATTTGGACTCTCCCCAACCCCTCTCTTTGCGATGTGCTGCGCAGAATCTGAAAAGAGGGGCTTTCACCCTGCGGGCTGAGTCAGACAAATGCTGCGAAAAAATTGACGAGCAAGGTGTTTTTGACTCTCCCCTTCCGATAGTAATCGGAATCTCTCTTTGGCTATCGCCTGAAAGAGGGGCATTCTGATACTCCTGCGAAGTATTTCGGCATAGCCGAACTATACTCAGCGGGTTAAGCTTCCCCTCTTTTTTTGAAGAGAGGGGATACCCGAAGGGAGGGCTGAGTCGGACAAATGCTGCGAAAAAAAGGGGAACAAAACCAAAATAAAACTTAATAATGAGAGAGAATCTAAGCATTACAGATCTTGCAAGACAATTACGTAGAAACATGACAAAAGCTGAGCGCCTGCTTTGGCAAGAACTGAGAAACCGAAAACTTGGCGGGCATAAATTCAACAGACAGTTTCCTGTAGTGTACAGAGAGATTTATGGGAAAAAAGATTTTTTTATTCTTGACTTCTATTGCAATGAAAAGAAAATTGCAGTAGAATTGGATGGCCCAATACATGACAGTCAAAAAGACTATGACCAATCAAGAGATCAGATTCTGCTGGAAATGGGCATTAAGGTAGTCCGCTATAAAAATGAAGAAGTAAATCAAATGGAACTTTTTTTGCAGAAGATTTTGAATGAACTAAATTTCAACACCTGATCTAAATAGTGTATTATTTCGGGTCATAACAGCAGTAGAACCATCGAAATATATACCCATATCAATACTAAGAGTATATAAAATAAAGAGTCCTTTTGATGATTTATAAAACATGTTTTTTATGTTTGTAAAGACAACACCTAATTTTGAGGCTTATACAACAACTTATGCAATGTAATGGTAGTTTTGTTCGGGGTACAAGCTAGTTAGCAAGAAAGCCCGCAGGGATTTCTTGCTAACAGGAAATGGATTTGTGCCCAGCAAGTCCCGTTTTCAGTCGGCTACAATTTGTTGCCAAGGGAGTTAAACTATAAACTTTTTAATTTTTATTTCCTTTTCCAGTTCAGGAGCCCATTTATCCTCTTTGGTCATAGTTTCGGATAATTTTTCCTTAAAATAGATCTGATACCAACATTCTTTTTTGAAACTGCAAACCTGCTTATATACTTTTTCGGAATGAATCATCAATCTCATTATAAACAGGTCGTTAGGTTCTCTATGCCTATTGATAATTTTGCTAAGATAGTTTGCCGTTATGTTCATATCGGCGGCAAAGTCTGTCTTTTTTGGATATAAAATATCGATATAGTTTTCGAGAAATCTGGTAAAATTATGTTCATTTTCAAAAATGGGGCTGCTCAAATAATTTTCTATTTTAAACTTGAGCTGCATAAGTTTTGCCTTAAGTATCTCTGTTTCTGGAACATTTTTCATTCTTTCGAGCCGGGCATGCATAAGTGCTACAGCTTCTTTTTTCTCTTCTTCTTTTGAGCTATATCTCGAATCAAGTCCAAATTCAGGATCGCTTTGATTGTCATCTTTTTTAGACCTCATCGTCATACGTGTTTATCAGGTTTAAGATTTCAGGAAGTTCCAAACTTAATGTTTGACCTGTAATATTCATTTTATATTTCTTAATGTAGTGTTTAAAAAGAGTGCTTTTAGGTCTTAATGATATACAAGCTAATGCATTGTATTCAGAAACTGAGATTTTAGCAGCGAATGCTATTAGATTTCCCGCAATTTTATCATATAATTTATGTTGTCCTTTATTTTCTGACGACACTGTAAGAAGCCTTATATGGACTCTCCATTCTGTTGGAATTCTTTGTAGTGACATGAGTCCAAGAATATCATTTTTTCCTTCAATGCACAGTTTGTAAATTTCAAATTTAATTTCTTCTTTCCAGTTAAAAAAATATCGATTACTGTTCAAAATCTTGAAATCCTGTATTTCAATCGGCAAAATCTCAATTGGATGAATTTTCCCATTTTGTAATTCTATAATGTTCATAACGCAAAAATATAATTTAAAATTCCATTTTTTGGAATTTTATTTCAAATAATTTCCATTAATTGGAAGGTTTTTTTAGGTCTACCCCAAATCCTCATCCTTACAAAGTTAGGGTTTTTAAAAAGGAGTTGCAAGTGAATTTTACCGTTTGGGACAAAAAAATCAGCCTTAAATCAAAGATTTAAAGCTGACAAAATTTCTTTAAAAATCACTCCTCCTTCCCACCAAATACGTCTTATCCCCTCGGTTTCAAACCCAGTTCCCCTGCTGTTTGCAACATAAAATCATAGGCCTCATCGCGGTTATTTCCAATGATACCGTCCAAAATGGCATCTTTTATGGCATTTTTAATCATGCCAACTTCTTTGGAAGGTTTGATACCAAAAATTTCCATAATTTCTTCGCCCGAAACTGGAGGCTGCCAAAGCCTGAGCTGGTCTTTCTGCTCCACTTCATCCAACATGGCTCTCAGATATTTGAGATTTTCCATGTACATGGCTTTTTTCTTCGGATTGGAGGTGGTGGTGTCGGCCTCGCACATAGTGAGCAGTTCGTCGAGGTCTTCGCCAGCATCAAAAAGCAGACGTCGGATAGCAGAATCCGTAATTTCCTTTCTGTCTTTGGTCAGTAAAATAGGCCGCTGATGCAGTTCCACAATCTTTT
>CANETR010000067.1 GCA_947441325.1 Saprospiraceae bacterium | reverse complement strand
TCGGCAGGCAGATTGGCCACACTGCTTCCGCTAGCACCGTTCGACCATAAATAGCTGTAGGGCGCTGTGCCGCCTGAGCCTGTAACCGTAGCTGAGCCAGTTGAGCTGTTATAACAGCGCGCATTAGCAACACTGTCGATTGTAATAAAAGGTGGATTGGGATTACTAACAATGATATTGTCAATCTGTCCCTGACAGCCATTAGCATCAATGATTAAAACGCTATAGTTGCCTGTTGCAAGTCCGCTTGCTGTTTGTCCAGTGGCGCTGTTACTCCATACATAAACATAAGGAGCAGTACCATTAGATGGTGCAGCAGTAGCTGTACCCGTAGCAGCACCGCAAGCCGAGTTAGTAGTTTGTGAAGTAGCGGTAATTGTGATGGAAGATGCAGCAACGGTTACCGAAGCAACACTTCTGCATGCTGAGGCATCTGTTACCGTTACGGAATGTGTTCCTGCTCCATAACCCTGCGCAGTTGCCGTAGTTTGCCCATTGCTCCATTGATAGCTATAAGGCGCAGAGCCTCCGCTCGGAGTTATTGTTGCTGTGCCGCTATTGGTACCGCAAACAGCATTAGTTGTATTTGAACTGACAGGAAAGGTACAGCTGCCGTAAACTATAAAAGGCAGTGACATCTGTAGGGTTGAGCCCGCATCTATCAGATTTTGCCAGACAGAACCCAGATACTGAAGGGCATTTCCCGTAACCGGATTGGGCTGTCTGTTGAGCACAATACACCATGGTCCGGAAGCTAATGTGCCGCCCTGTGACCATTCTATCCAATAGGTTCCGGCGTTTAGAACCAGAGGGCTAGTAAAACGGATACTTGAAGACATAATAGGGCGAGCCACTCCAAAAGTGTCAGTAGATGCTACCCTGTAAATTCCTGTAAATGAGGTGCTGAACAATCTGTTGGTAGTGGTATCTCCATATACAATAGTACCACCGGCATTTGGCGCACCATTGAAAATCCTTACTCTTAGGTCATTGATAGTGGAGCTAGTCGTTGAGCTTGTCTGATAGGAGAAAAAACGTATTGAATCAATCTGCACCGTTGAACTTACTGTAAAATCTTCGGCAACGCGATTGTTGTTTAGGATCTGATGCCCCGAACCAAGGGTAGTGCCCGGAGGGGCAAGCATCGAAACGGGAGCAGCGCCAAAACCGCTGATACCGGGTGTTACCATACCGCCCAAGCCAGATCCTCCGGCCAGGGTGCCATTGTCATGTAAAATTTGAGCCGTTGACAAAACAGCGCAGAACAAGGCACTCATTAAAATAACTGTTTTTTTCATAGTGGCAGATTTAGTTTAGTTTTTGATTATCGAATGTATCAACTCAAATATATGCTTTTGATAGAAAAATTACAACATTAAATGCTTGATTATTTAATAATTGGTACATTTTCAATGATTTTTTACAAAATAGAAAGATTTGGATTAAATTTACAATAACACTACAAAAAGCAAATTAATGCATCCAATACTGTCGAGCACTTTTCCTGACTTGAAGCTGCTTCCTGGTGGTACTGAAGCTCAAATTTATTTTGATTTGGAGGGTACAGAAAGGCCCTTGCTTTCAGAAGACCAAGATTCAGTTGTAATAATTGAGAATCTAGTTTCAGAGACTGATGTAAATAATTTGCAAAAGATTTTCAACAATTCCCCAAACAAAGAAACAGTCTCAGCCCTTGGAAGAAAAAATGAAAAAATTGATAATTATGCAGGTTCTGAAAGATTGAGTATTTGGGCACCAAATTTATCCGACCAACTTTATAAACTGCTTCAGCCATTTCTGAAAGAAAGGGAATTTAACGAATTTTCGAGAACTGATTTTTGGCAGGAGCCCTTATCATACAAATGGAGACCTATTGGACTTTCACCACTTTTGAGGATGATGTCTTATCCACCAGGGGCATTACATTTGCCGCATTATGATGCAGCTTTTATTTATCCAGATGCCCGATACCGTTCATTGATGTCGGTGCTCTTTTATTTAAGTAGTCACCAAAATGGCGGTTCAACCAGAATTCTGAAAGATGGGCAGGATATGATTCCGGAAAGCTTGCGCAAACATCAGGACCGAGATTCAAAGGCAGGGCAGGAGGAAGTTCTCTTTAAGGTGAGTCCAAAGTCAGGATCCGTTTTTTTATTTGATCATCGTTTATATCATGATGCAGAACCCTGTTCGGAAGAGAGAATTTTGATTCGGACGGATTTAGTTTTTGAGGCGATATGACTTAAAACAATCATGTAAAAAGGAAAACTTCAAATCGTAAAAGTTAAAAATTGATTTTACTGTATCCAACATGCACTTAAAAATCGCCAAAGATCCCTTTTATGCTGAACTCTATCCGCTGATAGGGGAGGAAGGTATATTGGAAGCGGGCTTTTTTTACGATACAGATAAAGAAGTTCGAAATCCAGTCGATAGCATCGATTTACTTTGCACGCCATTGGCATTTGATGGACTTTTGAATGCAAAAAATCCTGCAGTGCTGCTTTGTACTGGTGCATATTGCCCTGCGCATGAGGGACATATCGAAATGATTAAAGCTGCAAGAGCAGCTGTCGAAGAGGCAGGTTTTGAAATTGCGGCTGCCTATCTCTCGGCGGGGCACGATGAGTACATTAATGCAAAAATATCTGAGAATGCGATTGCTGCTCCAAAAAGAATAAGGCTTTTGCAGGAATTGATCAATAATAGTGGCGCCTCGGACTGGATTTCGGTCGATCCCTGGGAGTCCCTTTTCAATAAGGTTGCGGTAAATTTTACAGATGTAATTGTTCGGCTCGAAGCCTATATAGAACACCATATTGGACGAAAAATTCCGGTTTTTTACGTCTGTGGTGCCGATAATGCTCGCTTTGCACTTAGTTTTTTGAAAAGAGGCTATTGTGTGGTGGTTGGCAGACCGACTTATGAAAAACAATATGCAGATTATCGTCAAAAACTAAGTTCAAATAAAAATATCTTATGGATAGAATCCGATAATCCACAAAGCTCCACAAGCATTAGACTAAATAACAATTTTGTCAATGAACCAAAGAAAAAACTGAGGCTGAGGGTAGAGGAAATTGATGAGCGTGAGGAAAATATGATTGAACTGCTAAGGCCTCAGTACTGTGAAATCAGCCTTCAAAAACTCAGCAATCAGCGACTTGTTTTTTTACAGCTCGAAGCAGATACTTTCATTAGTCTCGATGCAATGCTGCCTTCTTTATACAATTTTGAAATTTCGAGAAGTTTTGACCTTTTCGGTAGTCGATTTCTTGGTTTCGGAAAAAGAGCCGGAGCAAATGAACTAGCTGTTCAGGCTGTTAAAATACCGAAAGATGCCAATTATATCCTCTTTGATGATGATAGATATAGCGGGGGCAGTCTTGCCTTTGCCAAAAATTATCTGGAATCAAAAGGTTTAAAAATTAGTGATTCCTATTGTTTGAATGTTTCGGGGAAAAATGAGGAAACACTTGACTGCAGAGATTTTATTATAGATGGAATGCTGAACGGATTAACGCTATGTTTTAATTCTACACTTATCCGTGTTCCTTATATCTATCCTTATTGTTGTCCTTTTATCAGGGCGTCGATAGCCAATCCTAAAGAATTTTCGATAGCAGTTTGGTTGATAAATGCGCAGTTTTTTGAAAAAAATGGGAGGAAACTTTCCGAAATGGATCAAAACTGGCAATTACTTTTTGGCTTAATCGGCTTTGCTGAAGATGCTGAGATGAGCAGCATTTGTCGCTGGCATATTGATAAAATCTCCTAGCGCGCTATTTTGACTTTAACAATGTGGTCTTCAGGTTTCTGTAATACAGATAGGCCTCTTTGTTTTGAAGGCGGGTATAAATTTTCAAAAGTGCGTCGATACATTCGATGTCTTTTTCCTCGGGGCCAAGTGCTTTTTTTAGTGAGCTTTCAGAACGCTGAAGTAGATTAATAAACTTGGTTTTTAGTTTTGTATCGGCATCCTCAGGGTTAATTTTTGATTCAATTCCCATAGCCTCATTCAGGTACAAAATGCCGAGATTATAGTTTGCCAATCTATTTGTACTATCAATTTTTAATAAGGATTCGTATTCAGCAGCAGCTTCCGAATACATTTTTTGTTGTTCGTACACCTGCGCAAGGGAGAAGCGGGCACTTAGTTCTGACGGATTTGCTTTGATTTGAGTGTTGAATTTTTCCATTGCCTTTTGGGCTAGATCGGGACTATTGAGATAGATGTCATTCTCGATATTTTGGAGCAATGATTTCATCCCCAAATATTCCTTATTCGACAAACTGTCCTTTTTGTTAATCCTTTCATAATGGCTTTCAAGATTGTTTTTTGCTGTTTCAATTGTCTTAAGTGCCTCAGCGCCATTTTTTCTGTTCAGTTGTATAATAGCAATATTGCCGTAAACCCTGAAATGGCCTAAATCGGTAGAATTAGTTTTGCTTTCGGCAAAATATTTTTTTGATTTTTCGAAGTATGCCAGGGCATCATCATCAGCCTTTTTAAGCATCATTACCTGACCGTAAAAATCGTAAGCACTATAATCATTGGGTTTGAGGCTGATTGCGGCCATCAGATATTTCTGTGCTTCGTCCAGAGAAGCGTCTTTTGCTGATTGGGTCATTTTTGCATCGGAATAGATTGTGTTCAGAATTCCAGCGCCCAGATTTGTGATACTGCGGTGCAGATAGTTTCCCAAGGATTCAGTTTCTTTTTTTGCAGCCTCGCCTAGCATGAATTTTCGGGCTTCGATTAAATCCTGATAGGCCAAAAAATAAGCATCTTTGTATTTCTCAATATTTTTGTTGTCCTTATTTTTTACAGCCCTATCGAGTAAATTCAGCTGAGATTTTGCTTTTAGCAGCAAGGCAAAATAATGTTCATCGCCCTTCAACTGCTGAGGATTGTTCAGCATAATCTGCAGGTGTTGCAAAGCCTTTTCATAGTCCTGCTTTTTGAAATAATCATCGGCAGTTTTGAGTGTTTCCTGAGCCGAAGAAATCAAAAAACTGCATAGCATCAGCATGCAAAAGAATATTTTCAGAATTGATACCTGCATAATTATAGGATTGATTTAGGCGATCTCGGAATTTTTAAAAGCAAGCACTCTATTGTATTCGGTCTCAAATTCCAGCATATTTTCGGCTGTTTCTGTGCTAGTCCAATTCAATTTTTTTGCCATTGCTTCGGCAATAAAATGGTATTGATTTTCCAATTCGGGTCTGTTGAAGTAAAGTCGGCCACTTCTGCGGATTAAAAAATCGCACAAGCTGGCAACCTGTTCGTATTCGATACAGTAATTAAGCTCGGCCAATAATAGCCTTTTTGAAGGGTCGGGCTCCTGCTGATATAGTTCAAAGGCATTTGCAATAATCAAGTCGATATTGGCGCCATAGCGGTTGAGCAAAGATTTTATTTCCCGATGACTTGCCGAAATTTGCTTAGCCTGTCCGCAGCGAAGGTTAAAAAATCTGTCAAGAGCTTCATTAGTTTCGAAATCAGCCCCGCTCAATTTTAAGTTTTTTGTGCCGCAGGCAACATTTCTGCCTAATTTTTTCGAGACCAGATTCACTACTTTCTCGGCCATTTTTCGATAACCGGTGAGTTTGCCTCCGGCAATGGAAATTAGTCCCGATTTAGATAAAAATATTTCATCCTTGCGCGAAAGTTCCGAAACAGATTTTCCATCCTGATGTATGAGTGGCCTCAGTCCTGCCCAACTTGAAATGACATCCTCAACTTTCAAATCAGCGCTAGGGAACATTTCATTAACAGCGGCAATGATATAGGCGGCATCTTGTGCACTGGCTTCGGGGTTCTCAATATCTCCGCTGAAGTTGGTATCAGTAGTTCCCAGATAGGTTATTGAATCTCTGGGGATGGCAAAAATCATTCTTTTGTCGGCTTTTACATCAAAATATACCGACTGTTTAAGCGCTAATTTTTCAAAAGGAATAACAAGGTGTACACCTTTGCTCAGATGAAGTCTTTTGCCTTTCACGCCATCCGTATCGAAAGCCCTCAGGTTATCTACCCAAGGACCGGCAGCATTTACAAAGATTTTAGCATTGACCGAGAAGGCGCTGCCTTGCAAATTGTCTATAACCTTTGCTTTTTTGATGAGATTGCCACTATCATATTCAAAACCATTTATTTCTGCATAATTGAGACAAATTGCGCCAAATTCTACTGCTGTTTTTAGGATTTCAGCGGTGAGTCTTGCGTCATCTGTACGATATTCGAAATAAAGACCGCCTGCTTTGAGTCCTTCTTTGCGGAGCAAAGGTTCTGCCATTGCAGTATCTGCAGCATTGAGCATTTTTTTGCTTTCACTTTTGTCAACAGCGGCCAGCCAGTCATAGACCCAAAGCGCCCAGGCGCTCATGTTTTTTGAGAGAGACCCGCCTTCGGTAATTGGCAAGAGCATTTTTTCCGGAACGACAATATGTCTCGCATTGCGGTGCACAATCGCTCTTTCGGTACCTACTTCCTGTACCAGTTTGAACTCCATCTGTTTCAGATAGCGTAGTCCGCCATGTATGAGTTTTGTGCTTCGGCTACTCGTGCCCCAGGCATAATCTTTTTTCTCGAGCAGTGCTACTTTCAGTCCACGCTGAGCAGCATCAAGCGCTATGCCAGCACCAGTTATACCTCCGCCAATTACCAAAAGATCAAATTCGGTATTTGAAAGCAGTTCAATTTGAGACTTTCTGTCTTCTACTGAAAATTTTATAGAGGATAATTTTGGCTGCACGATACTATTTTAGTTTCAATGCCAATTGGAAATAATTATTCACAGCACCCAATACTTCGTATTCTACATAAAAAGCAGAAACAAAATCTTCCCAGGCTTTAAACTCAGACATTGGTACATTGAATTCGTCGAAAAAGATGATATCGCCCGGCTTAAGTTTGGAATAGAGCTGAGTCAGCACGAAAAGTGTAGCCGAATATAGATCGGCATCCAAATGTATAACGAGACGCTTATTTTTTAAATCCTGATTTTCAATAAAAGGCAAAAGGGTTTGCTGGAAAAGACCCTGAACAAATTCCGCTCTTGAGTCATCTATTTTTGGAATTTCATTTTGCGCAAAGGTACCTTTTTTGAAAGGTCCCCAATCTTCGGGAAGACCAGTAAAGGTATCGAAACCGTAAAATTTTGAAGCTGTATTGTTATGATTGGCAAGCCACCAACGAAAGGAATCGGCAGCAGCTACGCCAAATTCGAGGTAAACTATTTCCTGATCTTTTAAGTGATTTTCCTGTACAAATTGGTACAAACCGTATCGTCTTTCAGGTTTTACAGAGGAGGCAGGGAAGTCATTATAGGCTAGTTTTCCCTGTTTTTGCCGCCATCTGGATAGTTTTGAAAGATAACTCAGTGTCAGGTTTATTTTTTCAAAAGGACCGATTAAATAATGCAGTCTGAATTGCATAAAAAGTGCCTTGAAACGGCGACGAAAAAAAAGGAGTTTCATGTGTTGCTGATTGTAAATTGATAAGATCCCTATCTTTAAAGATTCAAAAATAAAAAAAATCCCTAAATTCGACTATATTTCGACCTTGGAAGATAAATAATAACCTTCAAATGAATACTGTAAAATAATGATAATACGTTCAAAAGCCCCACTGAGGATAGGCCTTGCAGGTGGAGGAACCGATGTAAGTCCCTATTCTGACCTTTATGGTGGCAAAGTGCTTAATGCTACTATCAATCTTTATGCCCGTGTGAGTATTGAACCACTTCATAATGGAAAAATAATTCTAAATTCTGTCGATATGGGCGAGCTGCAGGAACTCGACAGTGCTGAAGAGCTAGAACTAGACGGGCATCTTGAAATTTTGAAGGGTGTTTACAATCGGATAGTTAAAGATTTTGTGCACAAAGCACTTTCTTTTAAATTAACCACCTTTGTAGATGTGCCCAAGGGATCGGGACTTGGTTCTTCCTCAACAATCACTGTTGCTATTTTGGGTGCCTTTGCAGAATGGTTGAATCTTCCCTTGGGAGAATATGACATTGCGCACCTCGCCTTCGAAATTGAGCGAAAGGATTTGAAAATGGCCGGAGGAAAGCAGGATCAGTATGCTGCTACCTTTGGTGGGTTCAATTTTATGGAATTCGAAGCCAACGATAAGGTGATTGTAAATCCGTTGCGTATAAAATCGGATTATCTCAATGAGCTTGAAAATAATATTTTAATATATTATACTGGTACGAGTAGGTTATCGGGACAAATTATTGAAAAACAGGCAGAGAATTTTAGCAATAAAAGCGAAAATGCCATTGAGGCTGCGCACAGACTTAAAGAACAGGCG
>CANETR010000066.1 GCA_947441325.1 Saprospiraceae bacterium | reverse complement strand
GTGAAATTTTGTGCAGTGATGAGCAATTGTTCATTGACAAATTCAACAAATAATTTATTATCATTCAATCCGAATTTCTTTAGCAGATAATCCATTGAATAAAAGGCCCATGGAATTTTTGAGAGTTGAGCGGGCCTGAAAGCTGATGCCAAAGATAGAAGATCGGAAAAGCTAGAAGGAGGAAAAGATTTTTGTTTTAATGAATTTTCCCAAACAAATTTGCTGATTTTGAAACAAAATTTCCAAAAACCGCGTTGTCTTTTTATACCAAATACGCGTTCTGCTTCTGAAATCCATTGCTCGAAATCATTGTATCTGACCAATGTTTCACCATTTTTCAAATGCACTTTCATTGGAACTTTTAAACGTTCAGCATCAATTTCGAGTCCGATTTCATCAAAAAGATAACCTAAAGGCATACCTTTGTCAAAACCTACCAATGTTGTTGCTCCTGTCTCAAAGATAAATCCTTGCCGATAATAGGAACTGCTGCAGCCGCCGGGAAGGTAATTTTGCTCAAGAATTGTTAGCTCATGCCCTTTTTTAGCCAACAATGCTGCTGCGCTCAAACTACCCATTCCGGTTCCAACAATGATGATTTTCGACATTTTGTTAAATACTTTAACCTAAATAAATTAAAATCATTAAACAAAACTTTAAAACTACTTGTTTAAACAATATTCAGAATTCAATCAATACTCTTAGCGGAACTTTTTCTGAATTTTTTATCCGCTTTTTGTCAAATTTAAATTCAAATTAAAATGAACGGAACAAAAATCCCAAACAAAGATGTTATCAGCATCTATGAAGAAATGGGAGATGAACACATCCTCACCTCTCTCGAAACACCAATGCGTCCAGGCGCTTTCGACCTTACAGACGAGGAAAAGATAGCTAAAATAGCTACGCATTTCGAACAAATTATGGACATTTTAGGGCTCGACCTCACAGATGACAGCTTGAGAGGCACACCGCACAGGGTTGCCAAAATGTATGTCCAGGAAATTTTCAGTGGACTCAACCCTGGCAACAAACCTGCTGCAGCACTTTTCGAGAATAAGTATCAATACAATCAGATGCTTGTTGAGAAAAATATTCTGTTACAATCTACCTGTGAGCATCATTTTCTGCCTATTTACGGACGTTGTCATGTAGCATATATCTCAAACGGTTATGTTATCGGATTATCGAAAATAAACAGAATTGTACAATACTTTGGCAAACGCCCACAGGTTCAGGAGCGTTTAACTATGCAGATTCTCAACGAATTGAAAAGAGTGCTCAAAACCGAAGATGTAGCTATATACATTGATGCTAAACACATGTGTGTATCCAGCAGAGGTATCAAAGACACTTCAAGTAGTACTGTTACTTCGGCTTATAGCGGCAAGTTTGAAGAAGACAGCTGTAAAAAGGAGTTTTTGGCTACAATACAGACAGCCTTGGAAATGTAATTTTAGAAAGCATATAAAATTGAAAATCCCGACATTTTATGCCGGGATTTTTTTGTTGTGTAAATGTTCTTTCAATAAAATTAGCCGATGTTTTTGATGATTTTTGTTAAATAATCTTTGTTTTGTCCAGCAAAAAGATTCTCCATATTTCCATAGTTCTTGGAAATAATTCTGTTTTTGAACTCCTGAATCATTTCTTTAAATCTTTCCTGACTCAGGGTGTCAACAAGTTGTAATTGCTGAATTAGGCGAATGATTTCAATTAAATAATCCTGCCTATTTACGGAAAGCTCATCCTTTGAATGCCTCCCGGGATTCTGGTTTTGGTTTAAGCTGCTCATGTTTTTTGGTTAGGAATGTTAGGAATGATTTTGCTTTTAAACAAAACGTAACTTAAGTTGAAAATGTTTCAATAAAATTAGTATTATTTGCATTTTTATAACTTTATATTCTGCATTATATTTTTTTAACAATTTATTATTTTTAATAATGTTATTTTTACAAAATCTTAAAAATAAATGCTTTTACACCAAAAGTTAAGTTCATAGTAGTCACATCTTCACATTCAAGTGTCATTTTTTATTTATGCACTTGAGAAAATAAGTGTTACCTTTTTGAATTATTTTTTTAAAAAAAATAAAAAAAATCAATTTTGAATTACGATGATTGGTCGCAATAAATAATATTTGACTTTTTCTCAATAAATATTACTATCTTTGCGGAGCGAAAGCAAAAGGCTTTCTATATATTCATATTCGGCGCGTTTTCAGATACTTTGTGCCCGGTCAATAATGGCCGGCTCGGGGAGCAATTCAGCATTTTTACACGGCACTATTATCGGCAGAACAACCCGGACATTTTTCATCGATAATCTATTGTATTATTTACAAAGATTGTCATCACAATTTTTTATGATTAATTTTTCAGAAACGGGACTTAAGCCACAGATTTTAAAAGCTGTAGAAGTATTGGGTTTTGTAGCGCCCACTCCCATTCAAGCTGCATCGATTCCTGCCCTATTGGACACCAAACAGGATATTATCGGATTTGCAGCTACCGGAACAGGAAAAACTGCAGCATTCAGTTTACCAATTATCCATCATGTCGATTTAGGAAATGACAAGGTACAGGCAATCATCCTATGCCCTACTCGCGAGCTTTGCCTACAGATCACAAATGACATCAAAGATTTTACTAAATTTCTTCCTGAAGTTAGTACCGTCGCTGTATATGGTGGTGAAAGCAT
The DNA here is from genome assembly GCA_947441325.1 of Saprospiraceae bacterium. Classification (GTDB taxonomy): domain Bacteria; phylum Bacteroidota; class Bacteroidia; order Chitinophagales; family Saprospiraceae; genus Saprospira. The sequence goes on along the minus strand of CANETR010000066.1, from coordinate 5,659 downwards.
CGACAAACAGATTCGTTTGCTCAAAAGAGGCGCTCACATTGTAGTTGGCACACCTGGTCGTGTATGCGACATGCTTCGCAGGAAAATCCTCGATATCGAAGCTGTAGACTGGTTGGTATTGGACGAGGCCGATGAAATGCTTTCAATGGGCTTTTTGGAAGAAATGGAATTCATTCTCGACCATACACCAGAGACAAGAACAACATTGATGTTCTCTGCTACAATGCCGAGAGAAATCGAAAGATTGGCTCAAAATTACATGAAGACACCACTTCGCCTGAGTGTCCAAAAAGAAAATACAACTACTGCAACTGTAAGCCACGAATATTATGTTGTAAGAGCTAAAGACAAGTATAGTGCGCTGCGTCGCATTGCCGATTTAAATCCGAATATTTATGCCATCGTATTCTGCCGTACCCGCGAGGATGCCAAGCAGATTGCAGATAGATTTATCGAAGATGGGTACAATGCCGATGCACTTCATGGAGACCTTTCGCAGGCTCAGCGTGACCTTGTCATGCACCGCTTCCGTACAAAGCACCTGCAAATGCTCATTGCAACTGATGTTGCCGCAAGGGGTATCGACGTAGATAACCTTACGCATGTTATCAATATGGAGCTTCCCGACAATGTTGAATCCTATATTCACCGAAGCGGACGTACAGGTCGTGCAGGCAATTTGGGGATTTCAATTTCTATTTTGCACAGTAAGGAGTTGAAAAGAATAACTTTCTTCGAAAGAAAGCTTGGCAAAAAAATTGAGAAAAAACCAGTTCCTACAGGTAAAGAAGTTTGCGAAGCACAACTTTTTTACCTTATTGACAGAATGGAATCTGTAAAAACTGATGATGATCAAATCAGTCGTTTTTTACCGGCCATTTACGAGAAGCTCACCGAAATGAGCAAGGAAGATATCATCAAAAACTTTGTTGCACTTGAATTCAATCAATTGCTCGAACATTACAAAGGATCTGAAGATATCAATATCCGCGAGGAAAAAGGCTATAGAAATGATTCCAGAAATGCTGAATACGAAGACCGCAATCAGAGAAGAGATCGTGGCGATTCACGTGAACGTGGTGACTCGAGAGAGCGCGGTGACTCGAGAGAACGTGGTGACTCAAGAGAGCGTGGTGACTCGAGAGAGCGCGGCGATTCAAGAGATCGTGGCGATTCAAGAGAACGTGGCGGAGAACGTGGCGATAGCAGAAGGGGCGGCAACCGCATGAGTACAGCCGAGGGCGGATATGTAAGAGTTTACATCAATATTGGTAAAGTACAAAAAGTAAATCCGGGTCGCATTATTGAACTTTTGAACAGCGTAAAAACACTTCGCGATGCTAAAGTGGGCAAAATTCTCATTGAGGACAACTATTCTGCTTTCGATATCGAAAGCGGTTTCGAGAATGATTTGCTTAGTGGTTTCAGAAGCAAACAGATTGCAGGCGTTCCGGTAATGGTTTCTCAGGAATTATCTGAACTTGGCGAAAGAGTGCAAAGACCTTCTTTCAAAAAAGATGAAAAACCTTATAAAAAAGAAGGTGGTAAATCTTTTGGAAAGGATAGCTTTGATAAAAAGAAGAAGAAGAAGTGGTAATTTGACAATTTGTCTCGTTCTACAAACGAGATGAAAATTTGAATATTTATCAAAAAGGAAATCTAAACATTTCTTTAGACATAAAAAAAGGAGGCAATGCCTCCTTTTTTATTTATGCTGTATGCTTGAATACTACACTTTAGAACTTTACAAAGCTTTTTGATGCAATTTTCTTAGAATCATCGCTCATTAGCAACAAGTAAACACCTGCATTCAGGTCGCTGAGGTTCATGCTGAGATTATTAAGACCTGCAGATGCATTTACTGACTGAGTTCTGATCAATTTGCCCTCTGCAGAAAAAACTGATAATTGAAGCTGCGTTTCTTTTTCCATAGAAATTTTAACATTTGCCTCATTCACTACTGGATTTGGGAACAATGTCATCTCAACTCCAGTCTCATTCTGTGCAACACCTGAAGGCAAAGAAGGCTGAACAGTAACTTGGTAAGTATGTCCGTCTCCAATATCGCCTGTGCCTTGGCTGTTAAGATTGACTGCTAAAGCAAAAGCATAAAGCGTAGCAGTAGTAGCTGTAGCAACTGCAGGTGCTTTCCATTTAAAGCTGAAAGTATTGGAGGCAGAAGGAGTATTATGCTCAACAGCTACACGGCCATTTCCAAAGGTTTTGGTAGTTTGACCTGTGCCAAAATTCTGAAAAGTTCCAAAATTGCTATTATTCTGATTTTCGAGGAAAATTGCCTGAAAACCATAGGCACCGGGCGTTCCATTTGCGGCAACAATAGTTACAGAAACATCATAAACACTATCAGACTGTACAGTAGTTACAGTAGTTCCTGCGCTATTCTTAATGACAATAGTGGTGGTTGGATTAAAAGTGCCACCAAAATGACAGGACATACAAGTACGCGTTGTACCTGGCGTTCCAGCTACTTCTTCACTTGCAACAGTACCAGCCCCGCCCGAACGGCTGCTGAGGGTAATATAACCCAAGGCTGCCATTACTAAAATGAGTAAAAAGTTAGTTTTCATAAAAATTCGAATTAATTATTTAGTGTGTAAGCTCAAAAAAGGCTTGAAAATTAAAAATTTCAAAGTATAAAAATACTAAACAAATAACTCAATTATCTGTTCATCAGGCGCTCAATTTCATCGGCCTCAATCGGTATATTTCTCATGAGGTTAAAGGTGCCATTTTCAGTAATTAGAATATCATCTTCAATTCTGATACCGACACCTTCTTCTGGAATGTATATACCGGGTTCGCAGGTAAATACCATCCCCACTTCAAAGGCAGAATAACGCTCGCAGAGATCATGCACATCGAGACCCAAGTGGTGTGAGGTACCGTGCATAAAATATTTTTTATAAGCCGGCCAGTCTGCTTTCTGATTGGCAATATCCTCTTTTGTAATAAGTCCCAATTCAAGAAGTTCGCCCTCCATAACTTTTCCCACTTCTTTATGATAGTCCATGAGTTTATTGCCCGGAACCAGCATTTTTTCAGCAGCAGTTTTAACACGGAGCACAGCATCATACACTGCTCTTTGTCTTTTGGTAAAGCGACCATTTACCGGAATAGTTCGCGACAAATCTGCGGCATAATTGGCATATTCTGCACCAAAATCCATCAACAATAAATCGCCATCAATCAGTGGTTCACTATTGTTATTGTAGTGCAATACACAGGCATTGGGACCAGATGCTATGATAGGTGTATAAGCATGCCCTCCTGCCCCATTTCTAATGAATTCATAAATGATATCGGCTTCGACCTCGTATTCCATCATGCCAGCCTTAGTGTTTGACAACACTCTTCTGAAAGCTTTTTCAGTAATATCGCAGGCCTTTTGCATAATTTCAATTTCGAATGTTGATTTTATCATGCGAAGCTTCTTCATGATTGGCGCCGAACGTACAAAATTATGCGCAGGGTACTTTGCTTTCAATTCCAAAGCCAATCTTTCGTCGCGAACAGGCACCTGCCCTGAAGCTCTGTCATTTTCATTGGCATTCAGATAAACATTGTCAGCAAGCAGAATCATTTCATTCAAAAGTGCAGGCATAGAATCGAGCCAAAGCACAGTTGGAATAGCTGATACCTGTGAGGCATCTTCCTTTGTGTACTTATAACCCTCCCAAACCTTGATATAATCGTTGGTCTGTTTGGTAAAAATAACAGCTTCGTAGTCCTTGCCTTTTGGGCAATCGGGGTATAGAACCAAAACCGTCTCTTCCTGATCGAGGCCACTCAGGTAGAAAACATCTGAATTTTGACGAAAAGGAAAAAAACAGTCCCCGTTACGGGTCAATAAATCGGCAGCATGAAAAATTGCAATTGAATTAGGCTTCATTTTTTCTGTAAAACGCTTGCGGTTCGAAGCAAATAGTTCGGATGGAATGCTGCTGTATTTTCTCATAATTGTTTGATTGATAAAAACTAAATTATAAATTATCTTATAGATTAGCAAATTTGGTTATTTTTTGCGAGAAATGAAAGATTTTTCAGAGGCAACTAAAAAAATTGATTGAAATTGAAGGACTTTAGTTAATTTTGTAAATAATAGTATTTTTACCTTTCAGGAAATCTATTTTAAATTAAAAAAACATGGCCAGCAATAAAAAAGAAGAGCAAATTGTAGAAGAGGTAATGAAAATTTTTTCAACCTATCTCGAAAAAAATGGACTGAGAAAGACACCGGAGCGTTTTGCTATTTTAGAAGAAATATACAAGAGAACTGATCATTTCGATGCCGAAGCCCTCTATATACACATGAAAACGCAAAACTACAGGGTAAGTCGAGCTACAGTTTACAACACATTGGAACTATTGGTTTCCTGCGACCTTGTACGCAAGCATCAGTTTGGTAAAAACCTTGCCCAATATGAAAAATCCTTTGGTTTTAAACAGCATGATCATGCCGTTTGTGTAGAAACCGGACATGTTTTTGAATTCTGCGATCCGCGCATTCAACAGATCAAAGAAACAATTAGTCAGATGTTAGACTTTGACATTACACACCACTCTCTTACTTTTTATGGCTACAGCAAAGAAGGAAGAGAGAAGAAAAAGTGAATAAAAATTCACCCTCAATTACAATTATTAGACACAAAATAGTCAAAAAATATACTAAATAAATGGCCTACTTTTTTTCGGATTTGAATGATATAAAAATTTTCAGCGCAGATAACCTTTGGAATCCTGATGAACAAAAAGAAATCACCGAGGCTGTTAATGCATTTATTATTGAAGGAAAAGTCAAATTTATCATCGACTTAAGCAAGGTAGAATATATAAACAGTATAGGCCTGTCTATTCTTATCTCAATGCTAACTCGTTTAAGGAGCGCAGGTGGCGATGCTGTACTTTGTGGCATTTCTGAAAACACCAAACAATTGTTGCTTGTAACAAGACTGCACAATACTTTTACTGTGGTAAACAATATGGAGGAAGCTGTAGAATTTTTCCAAATGTCGAAAGCCTAAGTTTTTTATTATCTATTCAGACACTCATTAAGCTCTGTTTACAAATATTGGTTCTAAGCGCTATTTTCCAGTTTTCCTTAGTACAAATGCCATATAAATAATGACTGGGATAAAAACCATTCCCAATATTAGTGGCAACAACCATAGCGCGTAAGCTTCTGAACTACCCACAGCTTCTTTTATGCTTACAAAAGCAATCATTTCGAAAACAAGTACTAGGATCAATTTCAAATACCTCAAAAGTCTTGTTGCTGCTTTATATTGTTTTTCAGCATTTGCTTCTGTTATAGGTACAGGATAATTAAAAAACCGGGGAAATTTATTCAAAACGCTAAGTCCAAGAAATAAAACCGAAGCAATTATCGGTAAGGCCAGGATATTAACTTTTGTTCCGTAGGCATCGACTTTTCCGGCAAAATTAAAGTGAGTAGGAATTTCATCAGGCAGTTGAGCATAATTCCTAATTATTAGAACCCAAAACATAGTTATTGCCACCCAACCTAATATTTCTACGATTTTATCAGTCTTATTGAGTTTTATTTTAATCCGGGGCCTTGTTTCCATAAAAAATTGATTTTCAGCAAGATTTGGTGGATTTCAAATCAATAGGTCAGATT
>CANETR010000065.1 GCA_947441325.1 Saprospiraceae bacterium | reverse complement strand
GCAAAATCAAACATACAGATCAGATAGATTTGAGATACTAGACTTGAGACGCTAGACAAATGTCTCTCAGTCTAAAGTCTCCTAATCTAGAATCTAAGATATAATTGAGATAGTTTTTTTGAGTTAATTTGTTAGGAATTGGCTGCCTGGAGAGGTGGCCTTTTTTTTGGAGACAGAGAGACAAGAGACACTAGACATCAGATACTAGACTTTTACGCACACAGTCTCCCAGTCTATCGTCTCTAAGTCTAATCGTCTCTAAGTCTATTAGTCTTTAAAATCTGAAAATCCGATGTCTGTAATTCAATTTTACTATTTTTGTCTAAATTATTCCATGTCAGATGAAAAAAGTATTGATTTGGGTTTTGCATCGGCCCGACAGGTCGCCCTCACAACGATTTCGTTTTGAACAGTATCTGTCATTTTTAGAGGAAAATGGATACAGTTTTGAATATTCATATATCATCGACAAAAACGATGATAAAATATTTTATGGCGGTGGTAATTATTTTGGAAAGCTTAGGATTCTCTTCAAAAGCATTTTGAAAAGATGGAGAGAACTAGGGAAGGCCAAAAAATACGATTTGGTTTTTGTTCAGCGGGAGTGCTTCATGTTGGGCACTGCTTTTTTTGAGCGCAGAATGGCAAAGAAAACCAAACTTATCTATGATTTTGATGATGCCATTTGGTTGCATGCTGTATCAGATGGGAATAGGGCACTGGGTTTTCTAAAAGACGCCTCAAAGACATCCCGCCTCATAAAATGTGCAGATTTGGTTTTTGCCGGAAATCAATATCTGGCGGATTATGCAAAACAGTATAATTCAGCGGTGGAGCTTATTCCTACAACAGTCGATAGCGATAAATTCAGTAGACAAAATTATCCTAAAAATAATAAAATCTGTATCGGATGGAGCGGTAGTTTTTCTACCATTCCGCATTTTGAATCAGCCATTCCGGCTCTTTTGGATATTAAGGCAAAATATGGTGACAGGGTTTATTTTAAGGTAATTGGTGACCCTAATTATGAGAATGAAGCCCTGGGGATTAAAGGAATTCCATGGACTGCCGAGGATGAAGTTTGGCAGCTATCAGAGATTGATATAGGAATAATGCCATTGCCTGACGATAAGTGGACCCGCGGTAAATGTGGTTTAAAGGGCCTTAGTTATATGTCCTTGGGAATTCCGACGATAATGTCGCCAGTTGGTGTTAATTCAGAAATTATTGAAGATGCAAAAAATGGCTTTCTTGCAAATCAGTCTTCCGAATGGGTGCAAAAAATTTCTATCTTAGTAGAAAATGAAAATTTGCGCAAAGAGATGGGAGAGAGGGGGAAAACTACAATTATTGAAAAGTTTTCTGTACGTGCACAAAAAGCCCGTTATCTTGAACTTTTTAATAGGTTGACAGCGCGCTGATATTCTTAGCCCAATAAAATAATTAGGGTAAGAGCAATAAGGGAAACAAGTTCAGCAGCTGTTACCAAAAGCACTATTTTTAGATCTGTAGTTTTAAGCATAAACATTTTACTTTTTATTAAAACTGTCAAAACAATTAAAATGCTGCCTTATTGATAATTTATATTAAGATTTTTGAAACTTTTAAAGGCTGTTTAATTCGCTGAAACTTACTTTTAAAATTGTCTTATAACCCCAGTATCTGATATGAAAGAAAAACTAATTAAAATTTTTGCTTCCCTGAATCCTGAAAATCAAGCACAGATCTTGGATTATGCGCTAATGCTATGGGAGATGGAACAAGGAGAGAATCAATTAAGAGAACAACTAGGATTAGGAAATTTTGAAAAAGAATTGAATAGACTGAACACAAAAGATAAAACTGATTCCAAAAATATCAACTGATGGGAAATAGAAAAAGAATATTTATTGACATGGACGATACGCTCTGTCAATTTAGTAAACGATATGCAGAAAAAAGAAAGTCCCACCCCGAGATTGCTTATCCGCAATCGCAATATGGCTTTTTTGCAAATTTAGAACCAATACCCGGAGCGGTTGAGGCTTACAAAACATTGGAGAAACGCTACGATGTTTTTATACTCACAGCGCCTTCATATTTGAATCCACTTTGTTATACCGAAAAAAGAGTATGGGTGGAAAAACATTTGGGATTGGAAACTACGCCAAATCTGATTATTTGTCAGCGAAAAGAATTTCTAATGGGTGATTACCTGATTGATGATCATTTCTATCCATTTGAAGGAAAAATGATGCTTTTCGGTTCGGCTGAATTTCCCGATTGGGAGACTGTTTTGAAGTACTTAGACTGATTAAAGATTCCCCACATTTTTTAAAGCGGCATCCCTAAGACGTTGGAGAAAGGGAGATGCAAAAATAAAATCCTGTAAAACAGCATTATTGCTCGACATGACTTCTTTACGATTGCCAGTCCATTCCAATTCGCCAAAGTAAAGCAGATTGATTTTATCACCAATTTCCATCACGGAGTTCATGTCGTGGGTGTTAATTACTGTAGTCATATTATTCTCTACAGTCAGTTCTTTTATCAATTCATCAATGAGCAATGATGTGGTAGGATCGAGACCCGAATTGGGTTCATCGCAGAACAGATATTTGGGTTTAAGGACAATAGCCCTGGCAATGCCCACCCTTTTTTGCATGCCACCACTTATTTCTGAAGGATATTTAACGTTTGCACCACTAAGACCAACCCTTTCCAAAGTGCTGTCAACAGTCATCTTCTTTTCCTTGGAGGTCATATTGGTAAACATATCCAATGGGAAGCGCACATTTTCCTCTACATTCATAGAGTCGAAGAGGGCAGAGCCCTGAAAAAGCATGCCCATTTCACTTCTGATGGCCTTGCGTTGTTTAATATTTAGGGCAGTAAAGTTGACATCGCCATACCAGATTGAACCTGAGGTCGGTGGAATGAGTCCAACCAATATTTTGAGCAAAACAGTTTTACCCGCACCTGAACGTCCAATAATTAAATTGGTTTTTCCTGCTTCGAAAACAGTGTTGATGCCTTTCAAAACATGTTGTTCGCCAAATTGTCTTTTTATATTTTCAACGCGAATCATACGCTGCTGATGTTTAATTTTTGGTGTTTGATAAGCTTTATGTAAGTAGCATAGCGATGATATAGTCGGCAAGTAAAATGACTATATTGCTCATTACTACGGCATTAGTACTTGCTCTTCCCAATTCGATACTACCACCTTTTACGTAAAAACCCTGATAACAGGAAATGGATGTTAAAAGGAAAGCAAATACAATCGATTTAACCTGCATCAAAAAGACATTGTAGGGAATAAAGAATGAGCGAAGGCCCTGCATGAAATCGGAAGCAGTAACCAATTTTCCCAAAACACAGGCAAGATAACCACCTGCCATACCCATAAAGGCCGATAAAATTACCAGCATGGGGATTACAGTTACAGCAGCTAGCAATTTTGGCATTATCAGATAGGATGCAGTATCAACACCCATCACTTCTAAAGCATCAATCTGCTCCTTTTGTCTCATACCACCAATTTCGGCAGCCATATTTGAACCTACTTTACCGGCAAGGGCCAAACAAGTAAATGTAGGCGCCAATTCAATAATCATCGTATCTCTGATGATATAACCGATATAGTATGCAGGAATAGATGAACCCTGCAACTGATAGGCAAATTGAACAGCAGTTACAGCCCCAATGAATACAGATACAAGACCAATGATAATCAAGGAACCTACCCCAATATCATTCATTTGTCTTGCTGTTTCTTTCCAATACATGGATAGCTTTTCAGGCTTTGAAAATGAACTGAAAATCAGAAGTATGTAACGTCCTAAGTGATAAAACATATTAAATATTTTGAATCCTTAATGCTAATAGCGATAGTAAGATGTGGTAATATCAGATAAACTTCAATTAAGAAAGAATTTATACATTCGATCTTTAGTCGCACAAAAATACATTTTATTTTATCTTTTCTAAGTTAAAAACTGCTGACATAGTGAAATGTATGCGAATCATTATATTAAAATCTTAACTAAATCGATATATTTTTGAAAAACTATTGCCTCGTCAAATTCATTCAATGCCAATTCTCTTCCTTTTAAACCCATTTTTTTGAGTGTTTCGGAATCGCAGGAAATAATTTTTTTCATTGCATTGTATATTGCTTCGCTGTCGCGGATAGGTACCATAAAGCCATTCTCTCCATCAATAACTGTATCGCGGCAACCTGGTGCATCTGTTGTGATAACTGGTTTTGCCATCGATATAGCTTCGAGCATAACTCTGGGCAGTCCCTCTCGGTAGGAGGGAAGTACAACACAATCAGCATTTCTAATGTATTCTAAAACTTGGTCTGAAGGGCCAAAGTATTGAACAATATTATTTTGTTGTGCATCATCAATTTCTGTCTTACCAATACAGGAAGGGTTGTCGGTATCAATTTTGCCAACAATATGGCATTGCGCATTTGGGTAATCGATTTTGATTTTTTCAGCCGCTGCCAAAAACTCTCTTATGCCTTTGTCTAAAAGTAGGCGACCAACAAACAAAAAAATAAATTGATCAGATGCCAGAGATTTTTCCAATGGCCGATATTGGTCGCAGTTAATACCAGAGCCTCTAATTAGCAATGTTTTTTCTTTCTTAACTAGCTTAGATTCTATAAAAAGTAAACGGTCGTCATTGTTTTGGAAGGCAACAAAAGCTGCATTTCTAAAGGCATATTTATAGAGTGTTCTAGCCAGACGGCTCACCCAGTTATTTGCCAAAAAACTATAGCCCAAACCTGTAACGGTGCAGATTGCTTTTGTCCCGGATGTTTTAGCTGCAAATGTCCCATAAACATTTGGTTTTATGGTGTAATGCAAGGCCAGCTGAATGCCTTCCTGTCTGTAGATACGCCTCAATTCAAATACCAGTTTAAGATCTTTGATTGGATTAGTGCCTTTTCTATCCAGGTTTTTTAAGGCTATAAATTTAAATCCAGCTCTTTCAATTTGAATACTATATTCGTCTTCTGGGGCTATTGCAATCATCTCATAACCCGTATCGCGAAGTTTATTCATCAACCCCATTCTGAAATTGATAATATTCCAAGCTGTATTTGCAACAACTGCGATTTTAGGTTTAGATTCTAACAAAGCAATCCGATTTTTATTATTTTTGTAAAATTATATTTTAAAATGGGCATTACAAAACCTTTTTAGCCATTCGGGCAATACTTTTTTTAGAATAAATCGGCTATGTTTCCTCTTCTGCTGTACGATAAGGGTATTGATATTTTAAATCTGCTCGATTATATATTGCTTCCATTTCTGACGATAGGGATTATATTTGTTTTTAACAACATCAAGAAAAAGCGATACAGAGATTCCCTTGTTGCGCAATATTTTATTCCGGCACTTGTTTTTAGGTTAATTGGCACCTTTCTTACGGCCTGCCTCTATCAATATTATTATGGATATGGAGATACAACTTGGTACTATATAGGCGCTTCAGATATTGCTAAAGCCTTCTTTAATAAGGGATTTTCTGTTGGGATGGAAATGCTAATTTATCCTTATGATCTATATTCTCCTGCTGCCAAAGAATCAATTACCTATGTTTTTTTCTTTACCAATGATTCTATGCTGACGGTGGTGAAGACTGGGGCATTATTTAGTATGCTTACCCTTGGCAGTTTCATAGGCGCCTCTTTTGGGCTAACCTTAATCTCCTTTATTGGAATGTGGATGTTTTACAGGGTGATGCAGGATTTATACCCACATTTGCACAGACAGTTGGCCTATGCAATACTTTTTGTTCCTTCGGTTTGTTTTTGGGGAACGGGTCTCATGAAGGATCCATTGTCCTTGGGCGGGGTGGGAATGTTTGTTTATGGGCTGTATTTTTTGTTTTATAAGACGGGCCAAAGAGGCTTGTTGTTGCCAATAATTGCACTGATTATAGGGCTATATTATTCCATTGTTGTTAAAGCTTATGTAGCCGTAGCAGTTGTACCCGCCGCAGTTGTCTGGCTTAGTTTGCTGTATAAGAACAAAATAAAAAATAAAATATTCAGGGCACTTTCGGTGCCATTTCTACTTGCAGTGGGACTTGGCTTTGGTGCGATTGCATTACAGCAGGTTTCTAAAAGCTTTAAATTGGAAGATATCGCGCTGGAAGCAGCCAAAACACAGTGGTGGATTGCACTTAATACCGAACAATTCGGAGGGACAGGCTATTCGCTTGGCGTATTTGAACCAACTACTGCTGGTATGCTCAAAAAAGCACCTGAAGCTATAAATGTTGCCTTGTTTAGGCCCTACCCTTGGGAGTCAAAAAAAATTATAGTCATTCCTTCGGCACTCGAAGCAGTTTTTACGCTCTTTTTTACCCTCTTTGTGTTTTTTAAAGTTGGGCTATTTAGGACAATACGAGAACTTTTTGCCGATCCTACGGTGCTTTTCTGCCTTATTTTTGCTTTGATTTTTGCATTTGCTGTAGGATTCACTTCTATGAATTTTGGCGCATTGGCCAGGTATAAAATACCCGCTTTGCCTTTTTATTTTTCAGCCTTGGTCATTCTGCTGGATGCTAAAAACCGAAAAGCCACAATTGCAGCCTTCAATAAAGGAAATAGTACAGATGACAAGCAGATAATCAGTAAGGAATTATCAAGCTTTCCGCTCCAATAATTTTTCGAGGTAGTGTTGTCCGATTCCAAACTGACTTTTTAAAGCCTCAATTTCAGTTTCTATTTGATTGGAATCTTTTGGTGTTGATTTGTTTTTCGACCGGCCGGCTGTAATCATCAGGTTTTTAGGGGTATGTTCTCCCGATATAAATTCAAAAACCTTGGTTTTGTATCCTTCTTTTTCCAGCAGCAGGGCCCTTATCGCATCAGTTAGCAGTTCGGCTTCCCTTTCAAGTAAAATTCCATTTTTCAGGATGTTTTTCCAAGGATCTTTGGGTGTCATCTCCTTCCTGATTTGTTTGTGGCAACAAGGTGCAACAACAATCAATTCTGCCCTGTTATCGATACCCTTTGCAATCGCAATATCTGTTGCAATATCACAGGCATGTAAGGCAATGAGCACATCTATTCTGCCTTCAAACTGCATAATATCCATCGCCGAAAACTTCAAATAATCAGACCAGCCTAATACTGCTGCCTGCTCATTGCAGAAATGGCAAAGTTCTTCCCTCAGTTCAATGCCAATAATCTCAACATTCAGCTGCATTTTTTCTTTCAATAAATAACAGAGTGCAAAAGTGAGGTAGCCTTTACCGCTTCCCATGTCCACAATTCGAATTATTTTGTCAGTATTCTGGAAAATCTGATGCTGCTCGAATTGCGCAAGCATAATCTCGCAATATTTATTGATTTGTCGGTATTTATCCTGCTGATCGCTGAATACTTTTCCCTCTTTTGAACTTACTGCGAGTAGTTTTAAAAAGGCAGAATCTTCCTTTATAAGGTAATTCTTTCCTTTATTGTGCGTGTGTGATACAATCTGTTCAGATTCAATTTGCTTACTTCTCAATTGCGCCTTGTTTTTACTATTGAATAAGAGAACGCTTTCTTCTTCAGTGCTGATGAGGGTAGCGATTTTAAACGTACTCCCTAGCCAAAACTCAATTTGTTTATCAAGTTCAAGTCCGGGCTCAATATTTTGAGTAATATCTTTGTTTTTGTATCTCAAAGTGAAGGATATTAACTGCCCTTTTTTTGTCTCTATAAGTTTTGCATAAATATTTTTGGGAGCCTCAGTACCCACTGCTTTACTTAAGCTAAGTTTAAGAAAGGTTTTTTTACGAATACAAGCATTCAGTTTATTTATGAAGGCTGAAATCAGCACATTATTTTCTGTATTATCCATCTTATTTATTTTGATTTTGCTCTGCTGAAAAGACTTCCCATCATTTTCCAAAAGTAGATATTCAATTTTACCAACACATAAAAACCAAAAGCAAAGGGTCTTAGTAGCGTGAAGAAGATATTTTTCCGCAGAGATATTGCCGGCACATTTTTATTGAATAAGCCATAATAAAGCTCTGTCTGATAATCTAATATTACTAAACCATCGACAGCATACTGTTCGAAAAGTATGCGCAATGCTTTCATTGCCCATTTGAATGAAGGGTCATTTCCGTTGGGAATGTTTTGCGATGACAAAAAATAGCCCTGAAGTCCATCCCAATCTAGCCGCACCTGATTTGCAAAAGAGCGCATTTCAAAACCTGTTTTATAAAATTTACTCAAGGCTTGTTCTTCAGGCCCAATTAAATACTCATGCTCAATGCCATTGCTGTATTGTTTAAAAAATTGGGCAAATGCCCAACTGAATGTTCTTTCTTCGCTTGCATGGAGCCTGTGAAAAATGCCCATAACATAGCTATTG
>CANETR010000064.1 GCA_947441325.1 Saprospiraceae bacterium | reverse complement strand
CTTTTCGTGCATGATATCCTTCTTTTTCGGCTAATTGCAGCACATTGTCTGCCTGGCTTTCCTCTACCACCAAAAGCATCCCGTTGCCCATATTCCAATAGAGATATGCATCTTCGGCAGCAATTTTACCCAATTCCATCACACGTTGCATCACTTCCAGTGGCTCCCAAAGATTATTCATCACACAACCGTAATTAGTGGTTTTCAACACCCTGCGGAAATTGTCGGCCAATCCGCCACCTGTAATATGTGCCGCGCCTTCGGGTATAATTCCGCTTGCAATAATTTTACTGATGAGCGGGCAGTAGATGAGCGAAGGTGTCAAAAGTGCTTCTCCCCATGTTTTTTCGCTATTGTAGGCTTCGCTGTGCCAGTTATCGCCAAATGCAGCCTGCATGGTACGGCGCAGCAATGAAAATCCATTGCTTCTGAAACCACGACTACGCAAGGAAATAATAGTCTGACCCGGTTTTACACCTGAACCGTCGATAGGTTTTGACATATTTTCGGGAAGGGTACCAATGGCCGTTGAACACCAATTGAAATGCATTCTATCACCCCAGCCGTTGATTCTGTTGCCCAATTCTGCAATTTCACCACCCGTAATGCTCATGTTGGCAAAATTACAGGCTTCGGCCAAGCCCTTCATCAGTTCATTTATAATTTCACGATCCAGTTTGTCGACATCGATGATATTTGAAATGCTTGTCGGTTCGAATCCGGCAGTAGCCAAATCATCGGCCACCATTGCAACGAGGTCATAACCCAAAGTATTATATATACCTGTACGCTCTGTCAATTCGATTTTTGTGCCGATTCCGTCGGAACCGATACCGATGCGTTGATTTCCAAAAATCAGCATATTAGAAAAAACGCCGTCAACTTTAAGCGCAATAGCGCCCGCTTTATTCTCACGGTTACGGAAAGTCGTTTTAGCCCAATCGAAGGCATCCTTTGAGCAAAGATTACCCAAATCAATATCCAATCCGCTCTGTTTTTGATTTGACATATGCTGTATTATTGTGCTTTTAAATGTAAAAGCTTATTAATAAGGGATTTGCGTAGTAAAATAACATCAAAACCGCTTAATTGAAGCGCAAAATTAGCGAGATTTGATTGAATATAAAACTTAATCAAAAGAAAGTTAACAATAATTTTTCATCAGAATTTAAATAACACTATTTAATACCAAATATCCTTTCTAAATTTGCCTGCAATTTTTTCGGAAGCAACTCAAAAACTAATTATATGAGAAAATTGCAGAAACAGGGTCTCACTTTCGATGACATCCTACTTATACCTGCCTATTCAGAGATTCTACCCCACGAGATTGATCTCAGTACACAAATAACCAGAAAAATCAGGTTAAACATTCCGCTTGTGAGTGCCGCTATGGACACTGTCACCGAGTCGGAAATGGCTATTGCTATGGCGCGTCAGGGCGGTATAGGCATTATTCACAAGAACATGACTATCGTGGAACAGGGTGAGGAAGTTGACAGAGTGAAGCGATCGCAAAATTTTGTCATCAACAATCCTTTCTTCCTGACTCCTGAACATTTTGTACATGAAGCTGAAGCACTGATGGGGAAATACAGAATTTCGGGTGTACCTATCTGCGATAATGATGGTAAACTGGTTGGTATTCTTACCAATCGTGACCTTCGTTTTGAAATCGATTTCAATAAAAAAATCGGTGAGGTAATGACCAAGGAAAATCTGGTGACTGCTCCTGTAGGAACAACCCTGGAGGAATCTAAAGCAACTTTGCGCAAACATCGTGTCGAAAAACTTCCTTTGGTTGATGCTAATGGCAGACTCTGCGGATTGATTACCATAAAAGATATTGAAAAATCGGAGCGTTATCCCAATGCTGCAAAGGACGAAAAGGGTCGTTTGCTCGTTGGGGCAGCCGTAGGCACCTCTGCAGATACCTTGGAACGTGTTGAACGTCTGGTTAAATCTAGCGTGGATGTCCTGGTTGTTGATACAGCACATGGTCATTCGGTTAAAGTACTTGAAATGATTAGCAGCATCAAACAACGTTGGCCGGAACTGCAGATTATTGGTGGCAATGTAGCTACTGCAGCTGCAACTGTAGCGCTCATCAAAGCTGGTGCCGACGGTGTAAAAGTGGGCATTGGCCCGGGCTCAATCTGTACTACCAGAATTGTTGCCGGAGTGGGTGTTCCACAAATTACAGCTATTTATGATTGCGCTGAGGCTGCAACTCCTTACGGAGTTCCTGTAATTGCCGATGGTGGTATCAAATATTCAGGCGACCTCATCAAGGCTTTGGGCGTAGGCGCCTCTGTCTGCATGATGGGTTCTATCTTTGCAGGCTGCGAAGAAAGCCCCGGTGGAGTTGAACTCTATCAGGGTCGCAAATTCAAGGTTTATCGTGGTATGGGCTCTATTTCTGCCATGGAAAAGGGCAGCAAAGACCGATATTTCCAACATGATGCCAAAAAATTGGTACCCGAAGGAGTTGAAGGTCGCGTTGCCTACAAAGGATATGTCGAAGACACTGTTTTTCAGCTCATTGGCGGAATCCGTCAGGGTATGGGCTACTGCGGTGCCAAAGACATGAATACATTGCATGAAACTGCACAATTTGTACAAATTACCAATGCCGGACTGCGCGAAAGCCATCCGCATACGATACAGATAACGAAGGAAGCACCTAATTACTCAGTTGAGTAGTTTTGAAGGATGAAGGTAGAAGTAAGAAGTAAGAAGTAAGAAGTAAGAAGTTAGAAGTAAGAAGTAAGAAGTTAGAAGTAAGAAGTTAGAAATCTGAAATCTGAAATCTGAAATCTGAAATCTGAATTTAGAAGTATTTCCTCTTTCCTCATAGCTCTTTCCGCTCTTATTCGTTTCGCTTCGCGGAGCTCTGATTCACGGTACTTCGTTTCTTTTCTCTTTCAATCTCTAATTCTTTCCTCTTTCACCCTTTCATCTTTCATCTTTTATCTTTCATCTTTCAACTATAAAATGAACCACGAATTAATCCTAGTCCTCGATTTCGGAGCACAATACAATCAGCTGATTGCCCGCCGCGTACGCGAATCAAATGTTTATTGCGAAGTTGTACCCTGTAGCATCAGTCCCGAGGAAATAAAAAATAAAAATCCTAAAGGAATCATTTTTACCGGTGGTCCTTCGGTAGTTTATGAAGAGGGGGCGCCGACTGTCAACCCAGGAATTTTTGAATTGGGCATACCAATTCTGGGCATCTGTTATGGAGCACAGCTCATTGCACATCTCAATGGCGGTAAGGTTGAAGCAGCCTCACAGCGCGAGTATGGCAAAAAAGAACTGAATGTGAAATCTCATGCCATCTTCAATAATGTGCCTGAGTACACTAGTTGCTGGATGAGCCATACCTACCATGTGTCGCAATTGCCCGAGGGTTATCAGCAGATTGCCAGCACCGATACCTGCCACAACGCAGCTTATGCCAATGACGCAAAGAGAATTTATGGATTCCAGTATCATCCTGAGGTATTGCATACGCCCGAAGGATCTAAAATGCTACGCAATTTTCTTTACGAAATCTGTGTCTGTAGCGGCGATTGGCAAATGAAAAATATTGTGGAGGAGAGTATTGCACAATTGCGCCGTCAGATTGGCGACCGCAAGGTGCTTTGTGCTTTGTCGGGCGGTGTAGATTCATCGGTAGCAGCGATGCTAGTGCATAAAGCCGTAGGCAAGCAATTAGTCTGTGTTTTTGTCGATAATGGTTTGCTGCGCAAGGATGAAGCCAAAATGGTCAAAGAAATTTTCGGCCATCAATTCGACCTGAACCTGATTGCCGTAGATGCTTCCAAACAGTTTTTGGATAAACTGGCCGGAATTAGCGAACCAGAGGCTAAACGAAAGTCCATCGGCGAGACCTTTATCCGCGTTTTTGAACAAGAATCAAAGAAATTAGGCAATATAGAATTGTTGGTGCAGGGAACCATTTATCCCGATGTGATCGAAAGCGGTGCCGGACATTCGGCGGTTATCAAATCGCACCACAATGTTGGTGGCTTGCCCGAAGATATGAGTTTTACCGGCGTGATTGAACCACTGCGCAATCTTTTCAAAGATGAGGTACGTGCTGTTGGTAGAGAATTGGGTCTGCCATCGCATGTGGTTGACCGTCAACCCTTCCCCGGCCCTGGTTTAGGTATTCGTGTCCTTGGCAAAGTGACCGAAGAAAAATTAGAAATTCTGCGCGAAGCCGACTGGGTTTATCGCGACGAAATAGCAAAAGCAGGTCTCGATAAAGAAATATGGCAGTATTTTGCTGTACTTCCGGGCATCAGAACCGTTGGTGTAATGGGCGATGAGCGTACTTACAGCTATACCATCGGTCTAAGAGCAGTTAGCAGCGTTGACGGTATGACAGCCGACTGGTCGCGCATTCCGCTCGATGTGCTAGAGAAAATTTCCAACCGTATTGTGAACGAAGTGAAACATGTGAACCGCATTGTGTATGACATTACTTCGAAGCCACCTGCGACAATTGAGTGGGAATAGGATGTAGATGAAAGAATGAAAGAGGAAAGATGAAAGAATGAAAGAATTTTAGTATTGAGGAGCCAGGTACAAGTTCTTTAGTAGCCAGTTGCCAGTGATTTAGGTGCCAGGGATCTTTAGGTACTAGGTACTAGGGATTTAGTAGCCAGAAACCAGTGATTTAGGTACCAGGAATCTTTAGGGACGAGGAACTAGGTACTAGGTTTTCAGTAGCCAGTGATTTAGTGGTAGTTTTTTTTTAGAAACTAGAAGAAAGAAAATGTACAATGCTCAATGCTCAATGCTCAATGCTCAATCTTTCTACTCTCCAAAAACAATCTTACAACTATATAAATCCTTTGCGCTGATGGCGTAATTGAAGTATCCCGAAATTATTTTGTTCTCGTCATCGTAATTAAGATCGGAAAACCAATAGCATAGCCCTTTGGTGTTGATTGGATTCTTGAAACTAAGTTCTACATTTTTGTTAAAATCTTTGCTACGCAGTTCGATATTCATACTAGTAGCCTGGAGCTTAATTTTCTCAGCATTTGTGAAGCTCGAAACATCCTCGCTGAACTCATTCATTGCTCCATGTTGAATTTCAATTTTGGCATTTTTATCGATTGAAAAGGCAAAAGGAACCTTGATTTTCCCAGACTTTGGATTTTTACTCCATTTTTTCATGCGGTTACTTCCCTCATTAAAGAGACCAAAATGCCATTCCTTTTTTGAACCCATGTCTCCCTCATTGGCCTTTAGCCACCACATCCATTCATAAGGGTGCATTTCGGGATGACAGCTGTGATTGCAGTCGAGGCATAATACCCCGTAAAATCCAACAGTTGGATTATCATTTTCTAAGTTCGAATGTTGTTTCAATCCGCCAGCTCCGGGTAGTGTGGGCAGAAAAAGATAATTCATGATTGCCCTGTATTCGCGTTGTGGGGTTAATTCGCAGTGGAGTCGGTAAGATCTGATATCTATGTTGTTGGTATCGCGCACAAAGGGAGAAGCATTAAAATCAATTTTGCGTTTCGAGGTAAAGTCCTGTCTTTTGATTTTCCCTTGACGATCATACATTTCGAAGACACGATTCAGGTATTTTTTAAGGTGGAAATTAATATCAAAATTGACATCATACTCTGTAAATTGCTCTTCGCCACTTCTCGAAATTCGCACTACAGTCCCAACAACCTTTTCCTTTTTCATTGAAAAGGCTCTCCAGTTAAAATTACCAAAAGTACTGATGAGCCAGCCCATAGGACCCAATTTATGATGCTGTTTTTTACGGTAAATAAGTGAATCGGACAGTTGTGGCTGAACCAAATCAACTATCATTTCATTGATGGTATCATTTTTTGAAATAAAATCATTTGAACTGAGCAGATACAGGAAGGCACTGCTTGTTTTTTGATAGCTTTCAATGTTATAGGTCTGCGCAGTTGCAAGGCTGACAATTAACAAGAAAAGTAATTTTAAAAGTAAAGTTTTCATTGACTTTTGTTTTTTTAAATCCTTCTAAATTCAAATAATTAACAACAGGCAAGTTTTTCTGTATAGCGATGTTAACTTATGAATTCTTCAGCTAAAGGTATTATTTTTAGCTAAAACATACAACATCTTTTCAGTTTGAGCTTATTTTGATAATAAAGAAAAAGTTCAGCCACTTAAACAAAAAGCCCTGCCGCAGCAGAGCTTTTTGTTATTTTTATACTCAGGTTCAACATTTAATTTTAAGATTAGACATCTGAAAATCTGACTTCTGCTAATCCGAAACCTTTAATGCTAAAACTACAAATCAAACTTTATCCCCTGTGCCAATGGCACTTTAGTTCCGTAATTGATGGTATTGGTCTGACGACGCATGTAGAATTTCCATGAATCTGAGCCCGACTCGCGACCACCGCCTGTTTCTTTTTCACCACCAAATGCACCGCCAATTTCAGCACCGGAGGTTCCGATATTTACATTGGCAATTCCGCAGTCGGAACCGGCGCAAGACAGGAACTGTTCGGCTTCGCGCACTGAATCGGTCATGATTGCAGAAGACAGTCCCTGAGGCACATCGTTTTGCATATCAATGGCTTCATCCAGTTCATTGTATTTCATCAAATAAAGGATAGGTGCAAAGGTCTCGTGTTTTACGATATCGTGCTGAGCATCTACCTCGATAATACAAGGTTTTACGTAGCAGCCACTCTCATAACCCGCTCCGCTAAGCTGTCCGCCAGCAACTACTTCGCGACCGCCGGCTTTTTTGGCTTCAGATATTGCGTGCAGATACTGATCTACTGCCAACTTGTCGATTAGTGGCCCCACATGATTGTTTGTATCGAGCGGATTGCCGATACGCAGTTGTCCATAGGCGTTGAGCAACAAGTCTTTCACTTTGTCATAAATACTGCTGTGAACAATCAGTCGGCGAGTAGTAGTACAACGCTGACCTGCAGTACCCACTGCACCGAAAACAGCAGCAGTAAGCATTACTTTCATATCTGCATTGGGTGTTACAATAATGGCATTGTTGCCACCCAACTCGAGCAAACTGCGGCCAAAACGACCTGCAACTGCCTGTCCAACAATTCGGCCCATACGGGTAGAACCTGTTGCCGAAACAAGTGGCACACGAGTGTCATTGGTCATCCACTCTCCTACTTTATAATCACCAGTGACAATACATGAAATGCCCTCGGGCAAGTCATTTGCTTCTAAAACTTCCTGAAGGATATTCTGACAGGCAACAGCACAAAGTGGTGCTTTTTCACTACCTTTCCATATACAAACATCGCCGCAAACCCAGGCCAATGCAGAATTCCAAGCCCAAACAGCAACCGGAAAGTTGAAGGCCGAAATGATGCCAACGATACCCAGTGGGTGCCATTGTTCATACATACGATGATCGGGACGCTCTGAATGCATGCTAAGTCCGTAAAGCTGACGGGAAAGTCCTACTGCAAAATCGCAGATATCAATCATCTCCTGTACTTCACCCCAACCCTCCTGAAGGCTTTTACCCATTTCATAAGAAACCAGACGACCAAGGGCATCCTTATGTCTGCGAAGGGCTTCTCCGTACTGACGAACAATTTCGCCACGCTTTGGTGCGGGCATTTTACGCCAGATTTTGAAAGCATCGGCGGCTCTTGACATTATTTTTTCATATTCTTCTTTAGTAGTAGTGCTCACTTTACCTATGAGTGCGCCATCTACAGGCGAATAAGAATCAATAAGATTTTCGGCTGTATTGCCAAAATTATCACGACCGGTGCTGCTCCCAAAATTTACATCTTTCAGACCTAAAGCCTTGAGCACAGCGCTCATATCGATTTTTTCAATAGTTTGCATGCTTTTTATATTGAATTGATTAGCTAATTAACTTAATTTTCTGTTTGAAAGCACAAAGATAAGAAATTGCATGCTTAAGCAGCATTTTAAGCCAAACTAAAAAGTTGATATTGTTAAAAACTGTGTTTTAAGGTAGCAGTAGCGAACTGTCGCCAAAGCTTAAAAAGCGGTAAGCTCTTTCCATCGCTTCTTTATAAACTGTTTTCCAGTTTTCTCCAATCAGGGCAGAAATCAACAAGAGCAGCGTCGATTTTGGCTGATGAAAATTGGTAATAATGCCATTGCAGATTCGGAATCGATAGCCCGGAACAATATAAATTGAGGTACTACCTTCCAGATTTTCCAACTGAAGGCTGTCCATATACTCTAAAACAGCGGCAAGTGAGGCTTCTTTTGCAAAACCGGCCTCCTGTTCATAAGTAAAATACTGGCTGATGCTAAAATCTGAAATCCTGTTCTGTAATAGCCCAACCCCAAACCAGTAAAGACTTTCGAGGCTGCGCATGGCAGTGGTCCCAACCGGAAT
>CANETR010000063.1 GCA_947441325.1 Saprospiraceae bacterium | reverse complement strand
TCCTGCCAATCAGACGGTTTACCGCTTTAGTGCAACAAGTCCACTTGGTTGCGAGGTGGATACCTCAGTTATCATCTCAGTCACCAAACCACGCAGAGCAGCTGCTCCGGCAGGTTTCACGCCAAATGGTGACGGCACCAATGATAATTTCTTCATTCAAGGCGACGAGAAACTTGAAAAGGTAAAAGTCTTCCGTGTTTATGACCGTTGGGGCGAATGCGTATTCTTCGCCGAGAATATAGCACCAAATGATCCTAATTTAGGTTGGGACGGTACTTTCAAGGGCGAGAAGATGAACTCGGGCGTTTACAGTTGGTTTGCCGAGGTAGAGTATATCGATGGATTTAAGGAGGTTATTAGAGGGGATATTACGCTGCTTAGATAAAAGGGTGAAAGAGGAAATCCCGATAGCTATCGGGAGAAAGATGAAAGATAAAAGATAAAAGAGGAAAGATGAACCGATCTCGTTCCCAGAACGAGAGAGCTCCACGCAGTGAAAGAATGAAAGATTCTAATTTCTGCATTCCGAGTTCTGATATCTGCCTTCTGATAATCTGACATCTGATAATCTGCCATCTGACATTCTTAATCCAAAAGTTTATAAAATTATAGCCGGGTGCTTTCGTTTTCAACGAATCATCCGGTTTTTTTTTGTAGTCGACTTTTTTGCAGATATATTTTTGTCATATTTTAGGGTAAGTGGGAGAGTATTAGTCGGATTAGCTATATTTTGAAAAGACCTTAACATTAACTACCTTTGTGTTGGAGGTATTAAGATGAAAAAAATTCTAGGCTTAATTTCAATTTTATTGTTTTGTGCTTGCAGTGAGTATGAATCTGAAGCAGAAGTGCTATCCAAGATTAGGACTATAGATTTTGGATTGCCAGGAGACAAGGCAAAAGTTAAAAGATCTGGTCAGTTGATTATATCCATCCCAAAGCAAAAGGAAGCTAAAATGCAAGTTTTACTGGTTTTCGGCGGGCTTTACTACGCAAATCCAGATTTTATGCTGAACCAGGTGCCGAGTTCTTTTTTTGAAAAGGCAATTTTAGTTTTTGCACCCTGCAGAGCAGTTGGTGGTGCAGGTTATAATTTTTACAAAAATCAATTTGAGAAAATTCTTAAAAAAGAGGGTGTAATTATTGATGAAATATCAGTTTGCGGATTCTCAGGCGGAGGACCTGATGCGCTAGAGGCAAATGGAAATGATGTAAAAGTAATTGGACTAATAGACGCCGTGCCAGAAATTCCGTCAAAAAAAGATATTAAAGGCCGCATAATCAATGCCTTTAATAAGCTAAATTGGTACGATAATGAGTTTTATGGAGAAAAAAATGCCTATCGAAAATTTGAATCATTTGCTAATTGGACGAGGCAAGTAGGAGGTTTCAATGAGGAGAACAGCGTAAATCATGAACTCTTTCCTAAATACTTTTTTTACAAATTCAGAAATCGATTGGTAAAATAATTCTTTCAAATGATTAAGTTTCTTCTGTCTGTTCTGCTGATGATTCAACTGGAAGAAAATCGAATACCCAAGCCAGAGTATTTAGGTAATCTTATGATTTGTATTCCAGAAGATGCAAAGGATAAAAATTATCCTATGCTAATAGTTTTTGGCGGGGCAACCTGGGCTACACCTAAATTCTTATGGGAAAATACGCCTGAAGAATATTTCAATAAATCGATATTGGTTTACAGCCCTTGTTTTACCTATGGGGGTGGAAATCTTAAGAAAGTAGTACAGAACGTAAGTGCACATCTTCAAAAAAAAGGCATAAAATACAGCTCTAAAAGTGCCTGTGGTTTTTCGGGAGGAGGACCCGATGTGATGATTGTAGAAAATCCAAAAGAGTTCCGGGCACTGGGTTTCATTGATCCATCTCCTGCTGCAAATGGTACAGTAAGGTACAGTTCCAACATGATTCTTTCATTCAGAAGGAATAATTGGATAAACAGCGATTTTTATGGAAAAGTGGTCAACTTCAGACATTTTAACGCACTTTCAGCAAATATTAGAAATGCTGGTGGAATTGTTGAAGAGGCTGATATCTTTCACGATAAATATTTTGCATATTTTCTGAATAAATTCAGAAAACAGCTTATTGGGGAATAGACTCAAAATTGTGCCCTAAGCTGCACTTTAATCTCAGATCTTCGATTTGAATTAATCTGCTCATTTCCAGAAGAAATAATGTCTCTGTCACTAAAATAAGTCTGTGCAAATCTTAGCCAAAGAGAGATTGTTCGATTGATACGATAATTGAAATTAATGTAAAAGCGTGTGCCTCTGCCATAATAAGCAGGAACGGAAAATGCGTAGAGTACATCATTTTCATAGGCGTAGATACGGGTGTCATAATCTTCGGCATCAAAGATGGCAAAGCGAAGCTGAACTTTGAGCGGAATAATTGCAGGACTCCAGACTAGATCCTGATAAAGCATGAAGCCTCTATTCAATTCTGAGTCTTTGTAAGAAGAGAATTCTATACGGCTGCGTAGTTCAAATTCACGATTGATTCTGTATCGCAGATGAAACCTTAGATTTTGCCTGCGTTTGTAGATGAGATTATCTATGGCTGTTACATTATCGCTCAGGTTGCTTTGTTTGTCTTCCATACGATATTGTGCATAAAATGCCCATTTGTAACTGGGTGCATAGTCGAGGCGAAACAAATATTCATAACCCCCCGATGGTCCATCGACCAAGGATCGAAGCCATGGAAAGCGGAAAAGGTCGAAGTATCCGTTGAAGGTAAAACCTTTGCCAAGATTGCTGTTAATACCAAGGTAAATACCCGATTCGTTGTTTAGTCCACTGCTTTCGCCAAAAGCATTTCCAGTGAGTGACTGATATTTTTTGTCGTAATGTCTTTGTATGAGTGAAATACCCAAACGCTCATCCAAAGAGGCCAATAGCCCGTTCATTGTTGCTAATCCACCATTGTGGCTTAATGCAGTTTCACCAAAGATCTGCATGTTTTTGTAGAGCCAACTATAATCAAAACCAAACATTAGGTTGTTTTGACCAATGAACTGATATTTTTGATATAACTGCGGTTCGCGGTTAAGGGAATCGCTCAATCTATTAAATACAAGATGAGCCCCAACTTGCCAATTATCGCTACGATATTTAATCTGGGCTCCGCTGCTAATCATTTGAGTAGAATTTTTATCCGCTATCTCGGCCTCAGTTCTGTGAAGGCCAGTTTCCTGTAAGGATGAAACCTGTAAGACATCAAGAGATGCATCATCACTGGTATCGGCGAGGGAAATATTAGCATCGCGAAAACGATGCGAAGCAAAAACAGTGGTTTCGAGTCGCTGCATTCTTCCAAAAGCAAAGGTTGCTGCCGCACCACGCAAAAACAAGGCCTCATTTACCGAGCTATAGGGTCTGATTGCAGGAGCCAATCTTTTGACATTGAGCGGATTGGCTCCTTTTCTGATGCCAAAACCAGCCCACATGGTAAGTCCCTGTCCAAAGTAAATCTGATAATCGCCAATCGCCAAAGCCTTTATGTTTTTGGTTAAGTCCTTAATATAGAAATGAAAGGACATATAATCTGGCAATTTTACCTTGACATTTTGGCTGAAAGGGACGAAATAT
The DNA here is from genome assembly GCA_947441325.1 of Saprospiraceae bacterium. Lineage (GTDB taxonomy): Bacteria > Bacteroidota > Bacteroidia > Chitinophagales > Saprospiraceae > Saprospira. The sequence goes on along the minus strand of CANETR010000063.1, from coordinate 4,777 downwards.
TGTTCGCCTGCATCTTTTTCAAGTGTTAAGCCCATACTCAACCTGTCTTTGTAGGTGAGTCGATAACGCATATAGAGTTTATCGGGACTGCCGGGATATTCTCTTGTTGAAAGGGAATCGTCGGCAAGATATCCTTCAGATTTTTCCAAAGTTCGCTGATATCTGACAAAGAGTTGATTTTTGCTATATTTGAAGGCTCTTTTGAAATTGAACTTTTCCAATTCCTTCGTAGGCTCAAAAGTCAGATATGGTATTATCCTCCTAACCGTCTGTTCGTCGAAGGTAGGGACACTCAATAATTCGAAAAAAGAGTAAATCTGCCCAAAATTGTATCGATAGTTAATAAGTGCCTGAATTTGGATTTCTGTAAGCAAGCCGAAGGCTACAAGGGCCTCTTTACTTGATTTATTAACATCTAAAGGACTTTTACGATACTGTTCCAGCCTTTCAAATTCAGTATCGAAATCGAATTCCTGTAAGTCGGCATCCTCAACAAGGTTCTCAATCAGGAATTGGGTTTCATTGTCATTGTCGAGCAGGTCGGTACTATCGGTCACCTGTGCCGAAAGTTTACAGAAAGCTAATAATGATAAACAGATTAAAAAATATATTTTCATTGCTTTTATGCTAGACGTTTGATTAAATTTTATCTGTTTTTCTTAAAACTATAGATAATAGACATGGCAGGAGTGAAGCCCAAAACCTGATGATATGAGCTAGCGAAATCAATTTTCAGCTGTTTTAAATTTAGCCCAAAACCAAAACTGGCCTGAGCCAAAGCGGCGGCAGAAACTCCGGTGCGAATGTATAAGGCATCTATAGGTCTGTATTCCAATCCAAAGCGACCTACAAAAGGATGGTTGTAAATGTCTTTATCCAATTGGGCGCTCAGAAAAACTTTTTTCGAAGGCTCATAGGTCATTCCAAGAGAAAATAGCGTTGGCAATCGGTCTAAGGTGCCGACTTTTGATTGCACCGGATTGTAAACATGTGCTCCCAATCGTACCTTATCATTCAATTTAGCCAAAATACCTATTTCGATTGTGACAGAATGTGCGGTACCGTAGTTTGGAATGCTGGTTCCAAGATAATCGAGCTGTACACCCATTGAAAAATTCTTGGCAAGCTTGCGAGCATAGTTTAAACCTATTTTCTGTTCATTATAATCGCTGAAACCAAAATAGTTGATAGCCAAACCAAAGGTACCAATTTTGTCATAGGGCAAAGCTGCAGCAAAAAGATATGAATTCAATCCTTCTGCCATGAAACGGCGTTCTCCGTATGCGCTAATGCTTATTTCTTCAAGGAAGGCTAGACCAGCCTGATTTGAAAAAGCTGAATTGATGTCATCGAAACAAACAGATGCATTTCCCATAGCGGCTCCTCTGGCCCCAGCACTTTGAGGTAAGCCATTTTGAGCATGTAGACTAAAAGCAAAGGCTAAAAAAAATAGTAGCTTTAGATATTTTTTCATCGGGTTTCGTTTCTAATATCAGGAAATTGTGCCAATTTTCGACAAATTAAGATTTTCAAAAATCAGAACAAAGGTATTTGGCTATTTTTAATCTTAATTTAATTTTGGAAAGAGTATGATCGTTAAAAAAATATACCAAAAGGACTTAGAACAGTTTATTAAAGGTGGGGAGTATTTAAAAAGTACTTACCTGCCAATTAGTGCAATCAGGGGATTGGCGCAGGCAAAAAATCCAAGAGCATTGCCCGATGACCTTTTGTTGGTAATGATGTTCGAGAACAATGAAATGTTAGGATACCTGGGCGTTTTGCCCGATGATTTGTTCTACAGGAATGAAGAGGGGGAAGCTATAAAAGTGCATGTTGGCTGGCTTAGTTGTATTTGGGTCGATCCAGCACAAAGGGGTAGGGGAATTGCTAAAAATCTTTTGAATACTGTATTTGAAGATTGGGATGCTAATATTTTGGCTACAGAATTTACTGCTGTGGCAAAAGCCTTGTATGATAGCACAGAAAAATTTACTGATTTGACAAAGCCTACAGGAATAAGAGCATACATGAGGCTTAATTTAAGTTTTCTTTTGCTGGCAAAAAATCCTGATAAATGGGCAAAATTTAAATTCCTTTTGAAAGTAACAGATAGTATAACGAATATAATATTTGACCTTAGAAGGTCTTTCATTAGAAAGAAAAAGGTACAATTTTCAATAATTCCTGAAATTGATAGTGAAGCCAAGTATTTTATTGACCAAAATAGATTGGAGGATGAGCTGATGAAGCGAACTGTATCTGATCTTGAATGGATTATAAATAATCCCTGGCTCAGTAGTGGACAAAAAGCAGATGACTTATCTAAAAGGTACCATTTTTCTTCAGTTGCCGATTTTTTTGCTTTTAAGGTCATGAAAGTTTATAATCAGGAAAATCAATTGGCAGCTGTTTTAATGCTTTCAATTAGAGATAGAAATGTTAAAGTTCCCAATGTTTATTATAGTCCGGGCGCATCAGCTTTAATCTCAGATGCCCTTGAAAACTACATGCGTGAGCAAAAATATAATATGTTAACTGTTTTTCATGCTGAGCTATGTAATGAAATCAGTAATAATTGCAGCGCCTATTTTAACATTCGAAAAATGCATAGACATTATCTTATTTCAAATAAATTTGAGTCAGCACTTAAAGAGTTGAAAACATTGATAATTCAGGATGGAGATGCCGATGCCTCGTTTACATAATTATACATTATGTTTTTTCATTAAATAAAGTTGACACAGATTAATTTTATAGTTATATTTGTGCAACATTAAAACAACCATATTCAAACGCCATGAAAAAATTTATACTAATGTTTTCCCTTTTTGCGGGAATATTAAGCCTGAAAGCTCAAACAACAATCACAAACAGCATTTTTCTTGCTCCCGGAGATACTTTAGTGCGTTCACTTGCCGCTAATACTGCTGGTGTGACAATTACTCCACCTGCTTCGAATGCACAAAACTGGGACATGAGTTTCCTGACAACTGATGCCACTTTGTTTGACTCTGTGAGATTTGCTTCAGCTGGTGTTTCTTTCAGTAGTTTTCCTAATACAGAAATTATATTGCCTGTTGCAGGTTTTGGACAAGGCTATGTTGATGTAGATGCTAGCGCTATGACAATGGTTGGTGCCAGCATTGACCTGATGGGTCTCACCTTTGTTTCTCCTTTTGTTAATACACAAAAACTACAGACTGCTCCACTTATTTATGGGACAACTCTGAATGATACACATACGCTTCGATTTGCTACTCATGTTGATAGTGTACAAGGCTTGCGAATGCTTATTGACCAATTGGGTCTTCCTGTTAGTCCAGATTCAATTCGTTTGAGCATCAATGGAACATCTGAACTTATTGTAGACGCCTTTGGTGATCTGACGCTTTTTGACTCAACTTATACAGTATTAAGACAAAAAGTAGAAGTAATAAATGTTACAACAATTGAAGCCTATGTTGCAGCTTTCGGTAGTGGTTTTTGGCTCGATGTTACCAACACTATTGCAAGCCAGTTTCCTATTCCACTTAATGACACTACTTTCCGTTATGATTTTCTGAAAGAGGGCTCCAAAATTCCAGTTGTCAGAATCAATATGGACGGTACAGGAACCAGTATCAGAGATATCGAATTCAAAGGTTACAATGAAAATACTGCAGTTAACGCACTTGAGCTAAAAGAAATCACTGTTTTTCCCAATCCTGCAAAAGAACAGATTGCTGTAAACTGTACTGAAATAAATGAAACATTTAATATTCAGGTTGTAGGTGCAATGGGTAGAGTGATATACAAATCAGAAAACTTTAATGAAAATACAGTTCAGCTTGATGTTCGTGAATTACCAGCAGGCAATTTTGTACTCTTATTAAATGCTGAAAATGGAAAATTACTTTCTGTAAAAAAGATCAGCATTCAACGATAATTTAAGTTTCTTAGAGAATCCCTTTCCAAAACGGTAAGGGATTTTTTTTGTTTAAAGTATATCCCCATTAAAAAAGTAACTTTTTTATAGAATAAATCTTTATAAATAAATAGCTATTTTTTAATTAAGTACAATTGAAAAACTTTTAACTTCGCAGAAATTATATCTATGCCTCAAAATATTATGGTTTTGGATTACGGTATGGGGAACCATTTTTCAATTGTCAAAAGGTTACTCAAGTTCGATTGTAGGGTATTTGCCGGAAATTCAGTTAAAGAAATGTCAGAGGCGGATAAAATTGTACTTCCTGGTGTTGGGCATTTTGGAAAAGCCGTTGAAAATATAAAGAAATTGGGCGTTTTAGATGCTTTAAACGAAGCTGTACTAGCCAAGCAAAAACCAATTTTAGGGATATGTCTTGGAATGCAGTTAATGGCAAAAAAAAGTGAAGAGGGAAATACAGAAGGCCTTGGTTGGATTGATGCGGAGGTTGTGAAATTCAAAATTACTAATTCTTTACACTTCAAGATTCCTCATATTGGTTGGAATACAGTAGAACAAAAAAAAGATGCTGCACTTTTGAAAAATATACCTAGTAATTCGGAATTTTATTTTGTACATGCCTATCACATGCATAATAATCAAAATAAAGATATTCTTGGTGTTACTAACTATGAATATTCTTTTGTTTCAGCTATTGAGAAGGACAATATATTTGGCGTTCAATTTCATCCAGAAAAAAGTCATGATATTGGAAATACCTTATTGGAAAATTTTACAAAACTATAGATGTATCGCCCCAGAGTAATCCCTGTTCTACTGCTCGACAACGATAAGTTGGTGAAAACT
>CANETR010000062.1 GCA_947441325.1 Saprospiraceae bacterium | reverse complement strand
GGTGCCCGACCAAAAGGAAAGATGGTTTTATGCTTCCATAGTTGTTATTGCAGCAAATGCCGGAGGAGCCTGGTCTCCCATTGGAGATGTTACCACCACTATGCTTTGGATTGGAAAAAATGTAAGTACAGTTCCTTTGGTTTTATTCCTAATCGTACCCTCGGTAGTCTGTTTATTAGTACCTGTTTTAATTATCAGTAGAAACAAATCCTTTAGAGGAAACATACAAACATCTGAAAGCGAAAAGCAGGAGGAAACGCAAAAATATAGTTCAAAGGCCAGTTTAATTATGCTAATTGCTGGCGTTTGTGGCCTGCTCTTTGTTCCGGTTTTCAAAACCATCACGCACCTGCCACCCTATATGGGTATGATGTTGTCCTTGGGCATAGTATGGCTCATTTCTGAATACTTACAACCTGAAGAGAAATTCAAAACAAATCATATTTCATCAGCCAAAACGGCTCTTTCCAGAATTGACACCTCGAGCATTTTATTTTTCCTAGGGATTTTGATGGGCGTTGGCGCGCTTGAGTCACTTGGTCAACTTAGTGCATTTGCCGGACTAATGAATGTGGCTCTACCCGCCGAAACTAATTTCCTACCCAATGTTACTGGTACGGACATTGTAATACTACTGCTGGGCTTTGGTTCGGCAATTATAGACAATGTGCCACTTGTTGCCGCTGCGATGGGCATGTATTCGCTTGAGGAATACGCAACTGATTCAAAAATCTGGCATTTCCTTGCCTACTCTGCCGGAACGGGTGGTTCTATGCTCATCATTGGCTCGGCAGCTGGTGTAGCTGCTATGGGAATGGAAAAAATAAATTTCATGTGGTATTTAAAAAATATCAGTTGGATTGCGCTCATTGGATTTTTAGCCGGGGCAGCAGCCTTCTTTTTATTACATCCACTTATGGAAGGAGTCTTAGGCATAGAGGAGGCTGTTCATCACTTACAAAACAGTACTGGAGCAAAACCACACTAAATTTTGCAAAACATATTTTATTTTGAGCGGATGAACACTTACTTTTGTTTCATCCGCTCACTTTTTAGCCTATACACATGAGTTTTTTGGATAAATTGAATAAGATTCAACATTTCATTTTTGATGTTGATGGTGTTTTTACCGATGGTTCTGTATTTGTACAGGACGATGGAAGCCTTTTAAGAACTATGAATACCAAGGATGGCTTTGCCCTCAAACATGCCTGTTCTATGGGATATGAAGTTTTTATCATCACTGGCGGAAAATCTCCAGGCATCATCCTCAGGCTTGAGCGCCTTGGCGTAAAAATTGAAAATATTTTTTCGGGCTGCGACGACAAACTCTCTGTTTTAAAGCAATTGGTGAGTGAAAGAGCATTGGATTTATCCAAAACAGCTTACATGGGCGATGACATTCCCGATTATGGCCCGATGTGCTATGTGCACCTGCCCTGCTGCCCCGCCGATGCTATTCCTGAAATCCGTTCACTTGCACAATATATTTCGCCCCTGGAAGGTGGCAAGGGTTGCGTGAGAGATCTGCTCGAGAAAGTGATGAAAGTACAGGGCAAATGGTTTAATTCAGATGATTTAAAAGGCTATATGATCCACATTATCCGACCTATCAATTTACTGCTGCTGCTGGCTGTTTTGTTTACACTTTGGTTCAGACTTTGTGTGCCAAATCTTGCAGAGGCAAAGTTGATTGAATTTATCCTGATTTCTGTTTCAGTAATCTCTACTGCAGCGGCGGCCTACATTATTAATGATATTATTGACAGCGAAACTGACAAAATAAATAAACCTAAAAAGGTCTATGTAGACAAGCACATTAGTAAAAAAAATGCCCTTATACTCTACATCTTTCTGAATGCTCTTGCAATCACTGCAGCCACATTTGTTTTAGATCCCTTTATTCTCATCATCAGCGTTTTTAGTATTGCACTGCTTTATTTGTATTCTCTTAAACTTAAACAAAGTATTTTTTGGGGAAATCTTACCGTAGCATTGTTGAGTGCCTTGCCAATCTTAGAAATGTATATATTTTTCAAGCCTTTTGGGCTTGAAATGGAATTTATAGCCTATGCCCTATTTGCCTTTCTGACAAGCCTGATTCGCGAAATTGTAAAAGACAAAGAAGATGCTGAAGGCGACCTCAAATCAGGCATCAACACCTTAGCCAATTCTATATCAGAAAAGCATCTTAAAATAATATTGATGTCAGTTAATGGCTTGCTCTTCCTTAGTCTTTTGAGCTTTTTATTTTTATTGGAAATTGAGACCAATATTACCCTTGGAATTTACTTAATGACCATAGTTTTACCGGGCATTTTACTGTTTTTTCTGATAGGCAGATTAAAAAACAAAAAGTCATATTCTAACGCGAGTTTATACCTGAAGGTATATATGTTTTTGGGACTTATTCGCCTCTGGCTCTGACAGCTTCTCTGTCTAATTTTTTCAATTGCCCCAATCGGTCAATATTTAGCCAGTGAACGCCCTCTTTCAACATCAGGTTCAGCACTTTCAGGTTATTGGGCATTCCCCAAAATCTTAACTGACGACCATCAGATTTTGCTTTTCGAACCGTTTCTCTCAGAAATTCCAATTCCTTTTCCGATATTTTTCCAGGACCACGCCATTTAAAATTTCCGCGATAAGAGCTACTCACTCTTGGAACAAGCTCAGTATCGAATTTTTGATTGGCAATATCGCCCAAGCCACCATCGAGCTGCATATAGCGCACAGAATCCTTGTATAGCAATTCATAAGGTTTGGAACCAGATAATAAAATCTGTAAAGGTCCTTCTTTTACATAGGCTGTATCGCTAAATCTGACAGTCAGCAAATGTTCATATTTTTTGCAAAGCTCTTTCAAAAGTAAATATGCTTTTTCGGAATTTCGTTTTATATCAACCATCAGAATGAGTTTGTCATCAGGGTTTGCATAGAAATTTTTCTCCTCTTTGATAAATTTATCGAGTGCTTTCAAATATCTTTTTTCAAAATCCGTTCTTATTCCTAAAAACAAAGGAACATGAGCCACTTTCAGCTTATTCCTATAAGGAAAAACATCGATTTCTACACTAGTGCAGCCTGCTTCAATGGCCTTTACAAAGTCTTTTCGAAACAATTTTTCATAGTCGTTGTGCGCATGAGCAAAAGAGAGCGCTTTTGGTTTTTGTGCACATAGTTCTAAATAACCAAATCCAAAAAATATTGCCATCACAAAAAATATTGATTTCATGGATAAAAGTTCGTTTTTTTTAGCGCTCTAATTAGATTTTGACTTGACAATCGCAATAAAAAGGACTATCTTTGCATTTATAAAAAGGATAAATCCTCATCAAAAATAATCAAAAATCAAAGAGAATCATGAGATTCAATATTCCATTTATCTTCATTTTATTTTTTTCAGCCTGCTCATACCTTAAAGCACAACCAGCATCTGCTATTTACCGCGATGCTCAGGATGCTTTCAAAAGGGGAAGCGAATTTTACAATCAGGCGCTCTACGGCAAAGCCATCGAAGAATTCGATCGGGCACTCAGTGGGAGAAATGTTATGTTTCCCAGTCAGAATACTTCGGAACTCTTTTTTCTGAAGGCTGAGCTTTTTTCTGCCATATCGGCACTAAAACTCGAATATCCGGATGCTGAAAAAAGATTGGTTACATTCATACAGAAATATGAGCCAGGAAGCGAGGCCAGCAGAGCTAAATTCGAAGTCGGAAATTACTATTATGCCAAAAGAGAATATGACAAAACGATTCAATATCTAGGCAAAATATCCTGGTCTGAATTAGGCGATATGAGTAATGAAGAAGTCTTGGAGGCCAAATTCAAATTGGCTTATTGCTACTTTGTAAAAAAACAGTTTCAGCAGGCAAGTCCACTTTTTCAACAAATCAAGGGCAGCAATTCGAAATTTGCAGAAAATGCGACCTATTATTATGGACTTTGCTCATTTTTCCAAAAACGTTATAAAGAAGCGCTCGAAAATTTTCAAAAAATTGACGACCTGAAAAAGTACAAAGATGTAGTTCCTGTCTATATCGTACAGATTCATTTTATGATGAAAAACTTTGACGAGGTGATCAGCTACGGCGAACCGCTTCTTAAAAATGATAAAATAAAAGACCGTCAAATAATAGCCCAATACCTTGGACAGGCATATTATGAAAAGGCAAATTATAAAAAGGCATTACCTTATATTGAAGAATTTGTAGAAAAAACGCCAAAGGTAACTGAAGACGTTTTTTATCAGTTGGCTTACACACAATACCGATGTGATCGCTGCGAAGATGCTATTGCTAATTTTGAACAGATAAACGGACTAAACAGCAAACTTGGGCAGCATGCCCTGTATAACCAGGCCAATTGCCAATTGAAACTATCGAAGAAAAAAGAAGCACGTCTTTCCTTCGAACAGGCCTCTGAAAAGGATTTCGACAAGATTCTCAAAGAGGATGCGCTCATGAATTATGCAAAACTTTCCTATGAATTGGGTTTTGACAACGATGCCATATCGGCCTTTATGAAGATTAGTCCGGCTTCGAAATATTATGTCGAATCTCAAAATCTACTCAGTAAAATATTTTTAAACACCAGGGATTTCGACAAGGCACTTGAAATCCTTAGAAACCTTAAAGATAAAACGCCGGCACTGAATATCACCTACCAAAAGGTCTGCTATTTCAGAGCTGTTCAGTATTTCAACGAGGGCAATCATGTAAAAGCCATTCAGCATTTCAACGAGGCACTTAACAATGCCGTTCACCCTGAAACTACAGCACTTTGCTACTACTGGAAAGCCGAATCGCTTTATCAGACCGATAAAATTGATGACTGTATCAAGGAATACGAGAAGTTTATGCTTGCCCAAAACCAGGTTCCACAATTGCCGGCCAACTCTTCAAAAGGTACAGCATTCTATGGATTGGGTTATGCGCATTTGAAAAAAGGAGACTATAACAATGCCGTGAAAAACTTTGAAGCATCGGTAGAGTTTATCAAACCAAAATTAAAAAACATCAACGACAAACATGTTACAGCCTTTGTCTATCCGGATGCTGTCATCAGAACTGCAGACTGCTACCTTTATCTGGCATCTGAAAACAGGGAATATTATAAAAAGGCAGGCGATTTTTATCAGCAAATTATCAGCAATAGTTTTGCAGGAGAAGACTATGCCATGTTTCAATTGAGTCTTATTTATGGCCTCACAGGCAACCAGAAAAAACAAATTCAGCTGAATGATTTATTGGTTGACAAATACGCTCAGTCGCCATATGCAGACGAGGCCATGTACATGAAAGGTAGTACGCAAATCAATCTGAATGAGTTTAATGAAGCAAAATCCACCTTTGATTTTTTAGTTGCCAACTACCCAAATAGCGAGTTTAACAGTCGTGCCATGTACAAATTGGGCGTAATCAGCTATGGTAAAGATAAGGATCGCGAAGCACTTGAATATTTCAAATCGGTTGTCAGAAATAATATACAGACCGAGGAAGCAAAAGACGCTTTAGGTTACATCCGTAAAATCTACATCGAAACGGGCGACCCTGACGGTTTTATGGCCTATGTTTCTACCATTCAGGGCTACAACTTCACCGATATGGAGGCTGATTCTCTGCTTTTCGAATCGGCTGAAAATGTATTTGATACTGATAATTGGGCCTTAGCTGCAGATAATTATAGTAAATACCTGCAACGTTTTCCAAATGGATTAAACAACCTGGCGGCGCATAATAATCGTGGCATTTGTTTTTACAATTTGAAAAAATACGACGAGGCACTCGAAGATTTTGAAGCTGTTTCTGCTGCAAAAAATCCAACTGCACCACCTGCAATGGCGGAAAATGCCAATTTGCTCGCAGGTAGAATCTGTTACCATATTTTACTGGACTATAAAAAGGCATTTAAGCACTTCAGCGCAGCTGAGCCCCTTGCATCGACTGCCGAGAACAGAAGCGAGAGCCGACTATTTGGCATGAGAGCTGCTTTCTACGCCAATGACATGAATGCCTTAGGGCCTTTAGCCGAAAACTTTTTAAAAGAAACTGCGGCTAGTGCACAAGACAAATCAGAAGCCTATTTCTGTTTGGCAAAAGCGCAGCTTGCCTCAAAACAATATGACAATTCAAGAAAAAATTTCGAAGAAGCCATCAAGCTTATTGGTGATGACATTCGTGCATCTGAAAGCAGATACCGCATAGCACAAATTCACTACCTGCAGCGCAAACTTGATAAAGCTATGGAGATAGCTTTTCAAAACAACAAACAGTTGGGTAATCACCACGATTGGCTCGCCAGAAACTTTATCCTCATTTCAGACATTTATGCCGAACAAGGTAATTTGGATGCAGCTAAAGGAACTTTAGAAAGTTTATTGAAAAACTATAATGGTGACCCCGAAATAGTGAAGGAAGCCAAGACAAAGCTTGAGAACATTAAAAAAGCAAAATCATCCAATAGCCGTCTGAAAATGAATGACGAGAGTGGCGAATTGGAAATGATTGATGGCAAGTAATTAAGTTTTTTGCGTAAAAAATATTCAAAATGAAAAATATTAAAATTATCATCATTTGCTTTTTTAGCTTCTTTGCATCCGCTTTGCTTAGTGCTCAAGAAGAGGGAACCGAGCTATTAAAACCATTCAAAGCAAAACTGGCAGAGAGTGTTAAAAAGAATTCTCTACCGATTTTACCAATGCTTGACACCAGTGCTGGAAAGCCCGATTATGATGTTCCCGAACATATCATGTCCGTTAAATATCCCGATCCTGTGCTGCGACCACTGGCCATGCCAAGTGATGAACCTGTACCAGCAAATGGTTTTTACGCCAAAGCAGGTTTTGGATATCCTATTTCTCCAAATGTCGAAATGTCTTATCATAACAGAGAAAATAAGCATTTGAAATTTGGTGTCAATTTCGACCACCTAAGCAGTCAGGGCAATATCAGAAATCAAAATTTCTCTAGTACTCATTTTGACCTAGGCTCTACCTATTTTACCGAAAATGGCTTTGCAGCTGGTGCTAAACTAGGCTTTAATCTTGATGCAGGAAGATTTTACGGACACAATGAATTGAGCAGAATCTTACCTGATAGTCTCGACATTTTTCCCGATTCCATCGAGGTGAGTAAAGACAGTGTTTCCCAACGTTTCTTCGAATTTTACGGAAACCTGCACTTTTTCAACGCCAGTATCAATAAAATGCAGCTTAATTACAGAGCAGATGCCGATTTCCATGTGATGAATGACAAATATGGCGCTTCAGAATTTGTAATTGCACCAAGAGTCAATGTCGAAAAATGGATTGGAACTGGCAAACAAAAACATAGGGTTTTTGGAGATATTTACTTAAATTATGCAAATTTCAATAAAGACAGTGTCAAAAGCAGAACCCTTTTCAACTTCCATCCGGGCGTTGATTTAAATTTTGGTATGTTCAAGGCAACAGCTGCAATGAATCTGGGAACCTCAGAAGGAAAGGCTTTTATTCTGCCTGATTTGAAATTAAAATTGAGTTTATCTGAAGGGAAATTTAATGTTTATGCTGGATGGAAGGGCGACATGCGTGTCAATACCTTTAGAAGTCTAAGTAATTACAATCCCTTCATAGCCTCAAACCTAGACCTTAGACATACTAGATTTAATGATGTTTTCGGAGGTCTATCGGGTAATATCAAAGGAATCGGCTTCGATCTCAGTGCTTCATATGCCATGACAGCCAACATGCCCTTGTTCTTGAATGATTCAACTGATAAATATTTAAGATTCAATTTATTGTACGACACGCTTAATATTGTTTCTTTCAAGGGAACACTTGATTTTAAAATGGTAAAAAATCTAACGGTGCTTGCATCATTGGGATACAACATTTACAGCGGTGGCACAACAAGCAAAGCATATCATTTGCCAGTTTTCGAGAGCAATTTCACAGTAATGTACAGAATCAGACAGTTGTTATTGAAATCTGAGATATTTTTCAATTCTGGTGTGCCTTATTTTGATCTTGTAAGCAAAACTGACAAAACCCTTAATAGCCTCTTTGATTTGAATTTATCGGCATCATATTGGTTTGGCGAAAAGAAACAAAACATAGGCGTTTTTGCCGAAATCAACAACATTTTGAACAATAAAAATCAGCGCTTGTACCTCTATCCACAAATTGGATTCAATGCCCGTGCGGGTTTCCTTGTTAAATTTTAATCTCTTTAATTCTGATGAGTTGAATATTTAAATTAACTAATTTTTAATTTCGTCTGTTTACTATTCAGATATTACTAATTTTCAATTCAACAGTCCTAATAAATATCGGAATCATCATTTCAAATTATTCTTATGCCACATATCATTGCACCCTCTATCCTATCCTGCGACTTTGCTAAATTGCCCGATGAAATAAAAATGCTGGATGAAAGTT
>CANETR010000061.1 GCA_947441325.1 Saprospiraceae bacterium | reverse complement strand
GTAACCTTCAAGGAAAATGTGGCGGATATACGCAACTCAAAAGTAGCAGATGTTGTAAATGCCTTGAAAGAATATATGGTCAATGTCGACATTACAGATATTCATGCTGATTCAGATGAAGTTCATCACGAATACGGTTTTAAATTAACCGAAAAAATTGGAAATGAATACGATGCCGTTATAGTAGCGGTAGCTCACGATGAATACAAACAGCTTTCTGCCGATTATTTTCGTTCTATTATGAAAGAAAATCCTATTCTGATAGACCTGAAAAACCTATACGGAAATTTCAATAATACTGAGATTGAACGTTGGTCGCTCTGATCATACAAAATTTAGTACTGAATAGGCATTTTTCAATTGAAAAATGCCTATTTTTGTATGTTTTAAATTGGTTTTAAACTAGTTTTATAAAGTATATGAATAATATTTATAGCATCATTCTATTCCTTTTCGTCTACAGCGCAGTCTATGCCCAACCCACTGTCAATTTGGGAAATGACACGACCGTCTGTTCGGGCAATTCTGTAACACTGAATGCTGGAAATTCAGGTGCCACTTTTTTGTGGAGTACAGGCGCTACAACTCAAACCATAACGGTGAGCAGCAGTGGCACTTATTGGGTAGATGTTACGAATGGAGGAACAACGAGGGATAGTGTGGTGCTGATGGTGCTAACTCCAAGTAATTTTACTGCAAATGATACTCTAATATGTTCCGGGAATAATACCGTATCAATCAACCAATTATCTCCAGGTGTAATTTTTTGGTGGGACAGCCCCTCAAATGGAAACATTGTAAATGTAGGGAACAGCCTAAATTCAAATTTCACAAGTACAGACTCTTTTTACATACAGGGATATGCGACTCAAAATTCTTTTTCAGCCGGACTTCCTAACAATAATCCATCTAGCCTCGGAGCATCAACAGCTCAAAGCGCAAGTTTTGGATTCAACAATTATGGTATTTCATTTAGTACCTCTCAAAATATTTTAATTGATTCTGTAACTGTTTATGCAGCATCAGCGGGTACCTTTAATGTTGTACTACTCAATAGTTCTAACAATGTTATTTTTACAAAGTCCTTTACGGTAAACAGCGCAGGTGCCCACAGGTTGGGTTTATCTTTTTTTGTCCAAAGCGGCAGCTATAGCTTAGCTATCAATGCAATCAACGGCACTTCCTTTTTTATGTTTTTTGCTGTTACGCCGAGCATTTATCCGCTCGTTTATGATTGTGTAACTTTTACAGGCGGCTATGGTAATGTAAATTTTTATAGTTATTTCTTCGATTGGAAAATCACTAAATTTTCAAATTGTGTCACAAATTTTCAACGCCTGATTGTCAATGTCAATCCTACACCTCAGGTTTCACTACCCACCGATACAATTTCCTGTGGCAATGATGTTTCTTTTAATGTAACATACCCGGGAGCAAGCTATCTTTGGGATGATGGCACAACAAATCCTGTAAGAATTATCCAAAACTCCGATACAGTATCCGTAATTGTTCAGATTGGAATATGTGCAGCCCGAGACAGTACAATTGTATCTATCATTGATACTGTAGGTTTTCAAACCAGCGATACCTCGATTTGTGCAGGCACGCACAATATTTTGGTCAATCAGACTTCACCTGGCGCTCTATTATGGTGGGACAACCCTGTAGGTGGAAATTTGGTGCATGTTGGAAATACTTATAGTGCAAATTTTACAAGCTCGGATTCTTTCTATATTCAGGGCTATGCCGTTCAGAATTCTTTTTCTGCAGGTTTGCCCAATAATAACCCAACGAGTCTTGGCAGCTCAACAGGACAAAGCGGTAGTTTTGCTTTTAATAATTATGGTCTTTCTTTCAGTACATCTCAGACGATTTTACTGGATTCGGTAACTGTTTACACAAGCTCTGCTGGTTCTTTCAATGTTGTTTTGCTTAACAGTTCTAATGCAGTCATTTATACCAAATCCTTTACGGTTAGTAGTGCAGGCGCTCAGCGAATTGCTCTTGGCTACTTTATTCAACCCGGCAATTATAGTCTTGCTGCCAATAATATCAGTGGCACATCGCTGTTTATGTTTTTTTCTATTACTCCAGGTATTTACCCGCGCACTTATGATTGCGTCACCATGACAGCAGGATATGGAAACCCAAACTTTTACAGCTTTTTCTTCAACTGGAAAATAACCAAATTTTCCAGTTGTGTCAGTGGAAGAAAAAGGCTTATTGTCAATGTCAATCCCACGCCAACTGTCTCTCTGCCAGCTGATACTGTTTCATGCGGTTTGCCGGTTTCATTCGATGTCAGTTATCTTGGGGCTACTTACTTGTGGAATAACGGAACTACGACCTCAACAATTACAATCCAGAATTCTGCGAATGTTTCGGTTCGTGTGCAATTGGGTATTTGTTCGGTATCAGACAGTACCATTGTTTCAATCATTGATACCGTTTCTTACAGTGTTAGCGATACACTGGTCTGTACCGGAACACATAATCTGAGTGTAAATCAGTCTAATCAGGGTGCTATATTCTGGTGGGATAGTCCATCGGGTGAAAATTTGGTGAATGTGGGCAATACTTACAGCTCAAATTTTTTGAGTTCCGATTCATTCTATATTCAGGGCTATGCCGTTCAGAATTCTTTTTCTGCAGGTTTGCCCAATAATAACCCATCGAGCCTTGGCAGCTCTACAGGACAAAGCGGCAGTTTTGCTTTCAATAATTATGGTGTTTCATTTAGTACCACTCAAAGCATCTTACTCGATTCAGTAACAGTTTACACTACGTCTGCAGGTTCTTTCAATGTGGTTTTACTGAATAGTTCAAATGCAGTCATTTATACAAAATCCTTTACGGTTACAGGCGCAGGCGCTCAGCGAATTGCCCTTGGCTTCTTTATTCAATCCGGCAATTACAGCCTTGCTGCAAATGCTTTAAATGGCACATCGCTGTTCATGTTTTTTTCCATTACTCCAGGCGTTTATCCACTCAATTATGATTGTCTTACAATGACTTCCGGTTATGGGAATCCTAACTTTTACAGCTATTTCTTCAACTGGAAAATAACCAAATTTTCCAGCTGTATCAGTGGAAGAAAAAGGCTTATAGTCAATGTCAATCCTACACCCAGTGTTTCGCTGCCGGCAGACACAGTTTCTTGCGGACTACCTGTTACATTCGATGTCAGTTACCCCGGGGCTACTTATCTTTGGAATGACGGTTCAACCAATCCCATAAAAACAATTCAGAATTCCGATACCGTCTCAGTAAGGGTTCAGCTGGGCATTTGCTCAGCCAGAGACAGTTCCATAGTTTCAATTATAGATACTGTCTCCTTTACAGTTCCTGATACCACTGTTTGTTCAGGGAACAATACAATTACTGTCAATCAAAATTCTCCTGGAATCTTATTATGGTGGGATAGTCCCCTAAGCGGAAATTTAATCAATACCGGCAGCACTTACAGCTCAAATTTCAGTTCCAATGATACGTTTTACATCGAAGGCAATTCCATTGTAAAAAGCTTTTCTGCCGGATTCCCTAACAATAACCCCTCCAATCTGGGAAGTTCAACAGGGCAAAATGGAAGCTTTGCCTTCAATAACTATGGTATATCTTTCAGTACTACGCAAAAAATACTAATTGACTCCGTAACCGTTTATACAACATCTGCAGGTTCATTTAACGTTGTTTTGCTCAACAGTTCCAATGCAGTAGTATATAGCAAATCATTTTCAGTAAGCAGTGCCGGTGCCCAAAGACTTGCCCTTTCATTCATTGCGGAATCTGGAAATTACAGTTTAGCAGTAAACAACATAAGTGGCACTTCCTTATTTTTATTTTTCAGCATTTCACCCAGTATATATCCAAGGGTGTTTGATTGTGTAACTTTAACTTCCGGCTATGGCAATCCAAATTTTTATAATTATTTCTTCGACTGGAAAATCAAGACATTGAGTTGTGCAAGTTCAAGGAAATTGAAAAAAGTAAATGTTTTACAAACTCCAATTCTTAACCTTCCAGTTGATACCTTTGGGTGTAATGGCCTATTAAGTTTAGATGCTAATAATCTCGGAGCCAGTTATTTATGGAGCAATGGAGCTACAACCTCAAATGTACAACTAACTAGCACCACTGGATTGGATTCTATCTCTGTAATTGTCAGCAATGGGGTCTGTTCCGATTCTGCACTTATAAGATATACAGTTGTGGACAGTTTAACTTTTCAGCCTTTCGATACTACAATTTGTGGAGGCAATTTATCACTTGACATTGCAAATAATTTTGGTTCGTCAGGATTGGTTTACTGGTGGGATAGCATAAGTTCAGGCAATTTATTGGCTGTTGGCAACAATTACAGTATTGAACTTTTCGATAGCACTACCTTTTATCCCGAAATTAGACCTGTTGTTAAAAAAACAAACGAAGGCGTGTCTGGAAATTTTGTTTTGAACACAAGTATTGGTGGTTACTATGCATTTAATGGTGACCATGGTAACAATTTCGATGTACGAAACGAAATTTATCTGGATTCTGTTACTGTTTATATAGATAACTCTCCGCTGACATCAACCCTACAGATTATTTCTCCCACAGGACAGGTTATTTTTGAAAAAAATGTTACCCTCTTACCCGGCATCAACAGATTGGCTATCGGCCAGGTTCTCTACCCAGCTAACAATTATCGATTGCTTCTAAAAAATATCGTAGGGGGTGGCTTGATTTTTTGCGATGCGCCAACACCTTTTCCTTTGAATTATGAAAATATCACTGTAAGAAACGGTATTCCCTTTGCAAATAACTATTATTTTTATAATTGGGTCATTCGCAAAACTGCCTGCCCCGGCATTCGTAAACCTATTAACGTCAACGTGCTTCCAACAAGAAATATCAATTGGCCAGTAGATACAATCATATGCGGCGGAAGTATAAGTTTAGACCTTAGTTATCCGAATTCAAGTTATCTGTGGAATGATGGACAGACAACTTCTTCCATCATTGTATCAAACATTGATACTATTTGGGCTGAGGTAAGTACTGGCATTTGCGTATCGAAAGACACTATCCTTGTTTACCTGTCCAACCCACCAACACAGCTTAATTTTCCATCTGACACAACTGTTTGCGGCGGTTTATTAACACTAAACGTGAGTGGAAATGCGGCAGCTTATGCTTGGTACAACCAGCAAAGCGGCGGGCAGCCTATTGCCTTCGGAAACCAGGTTTCGCTAAATGTAACAGATAGTACTGCTGTTTTTGTAGAAGGCCTTAATCTGCTAAGATCATCCACTACTTTCGGACATCAGACAGTACCTATAAACAATGGCGCATATACAAATATTGGCGGTTCTAACTACCCAACCCGAGGCCTTTTGTTTGATATATATAAAACGTTGAGACTGGATGAGGTTTCTGTTTTCACAGATGGCCCTGTAAATTCAGAAATTTCTATTAAAAATGAACTCGGCTTTGAAATTTTTAGAACCAATGTAAATGTAAGTACGGCGGGAGAGCATGTAATTGCCATTAACTACATTCTTGAACCGGGTAATAATTACAGTATCTGGATGGAAAACATACAGGGCAGTGGTCGTCTGTACATAGTCAGCAACTACGCATTTCCATTAGTTTATAACGAATTGCGCATTAAAAATGGATTACCACAAGCTTTATCGAATCAGTATAATAGTTTCTACAAATGGCGTGTATCGACACCTGCTTGTGCTACATCCAGACAAGCTGTTCAAATAAATGTGCCGGAGTATCCACAAATTTCTATGCCAGCTGATACCGCAATTTGTAACGGAACTAGCTTAAATATAGTTAGCATGACTGATGTGCCAACATATAACTATATCTGGAGCAATGGAACAACTAACAATGACATAACTGTCAATACATCAGGTAGATATAGTGTAACTGTAACCAATAGTGGTTGTTCGAGCGTTAAGGAAATCCTTGTTCAATTCCCAGTTAATCCTGCAGACCCGCAGATTGCTGATAGTAGTATTTGTAGCCCTTCGCAGCTAAATCTTTTACAAAATCCTCAAGGTGGTCTTGTTGTTTGGACGGATCCAATAGGAACGCCTCAGTATATAAGTGCTCCATATCATGTTTATCTGTCAGATACCGCTTATTTTACAGTTGAGTATGCGGCAAGAACACAAACCAGAATTGGAGAACAACAACACCCCGACCCGAACGACATCAGTAGATATGAAGGTTTTATTCTGTCCAATACTTTCGATGTACTTGAACCAACTGTATTAGACTCAGTCGCTGTTTATTTCAACACTGCTCCTATCAGTTTTGATGTAATATTAGCCGACAATTCGAACAATATTGTACATCGAAGGACCGTGACATTATCTAATGCAGGCACTAAAGTTTTTCTGCCGCTAGATTTTATAATAATGCCCGGTAATAACTACCAGTTGTATGTCGACAATATTGGTAGTGCTAAATTCCTGGTTGACCGATTTGTATCATACCCTCAAAGCAGCAGTAGTGGCATAGCTGTGCTTACAGGAACCGCATTTAGCGGAGTATCTTACAATTATTTCTATGATTGGCATTTCAGTTATGCACTTAACAATTGTTTTGCTTCCAACAATGACAATTTTACCATTCAAGTTACCCTGCCCTTACAATTGCCCGACTCTGTATTTACCTGTACGGATATTCTACTCGATGCCTCTGTACCTGCAGCAGTTTCATATATTTGGAACAATGGCGCTACAACATCAACTCTGCTTGCCAGCCAAACTGGTAATTATACTGTCACTGTTAGCGATGGAGTGGCCTGCAGCTACAGCAGTACAACTCAAGTTCAAACTCCGGAAAGTATTGTATTTAATGACAACAATGGTGTACTCTGCGGCAATCTGCTTGGCACAAACTATGGTTCAAATGCTCAATTTATTTGGAATAGCGGAAGTACAAGTCAGCAATTGACCGTAAATACTCCCGGTCTATACAGCCTATCAATAACAACGGAGGATGGCTGTATTGTCAGTGACTCAGTTATTGTAAGTGCTTTAGAAAACCCGCCAGCAGTTAATATTGGCGATGTTGTCAACATCTGCGATGGAGACACACTCGATGCAGGTTTTGCAGGGCAAGGCATGTCTTATTTGTGGAATACCGGTGCAAGCACTCAAAGTATAATTGTTACAACAACCAATACATATTCAGTTACCGTAACTTCTGCTACTGGATGCAGCGGCGCAGATTTTGTTTACGTGAACAAGGTCAATCCCCCTTTAGCTGGTTTTAGCAGTACTACAAGTGGTAATGCTGTTTCATTTACAAATACGTCTCAGGGAGCAACGAGTATCTTATGGCAATTTGGTGATAACAGTTCAACAACACTTAGCAATCCATTTCACCTATACCCCGCCCAAGGTTGTTATCTCGTAACCTTAATTGCTACAAACAGTTGTGGAACAGATACGCTTGAACGCTATCTGGCACTTGGCGTTGATCCGGCAGGATGTGGAGCTACTGCTGCACCAGAGAACAATGATATTAGCAGCAACATTCAGTTAATGCCAAATCCCAACTACGGTGAATTTTCATTGGTAATTGGAGATGAAAACATTCTTCTGAATGATGTAAAGATTTACAGCATACATGGTCAATTGCTCAAAGAAATTACAAATATTCCTATTGGAGAAAGGAAAATAAATGTAAATATTCAGGACGCTGTGACGGGCATTTATATCCTTGTTTGTAATTCAGATAAAGGCAGTGCGATATTTAAATTCAGTAAAATATAATCCAACAAGAAAGGGACTCTTCAGTAAATAACCATGAGCCAAGCCGTTAAAAGACTTCAGGAAATTGATTTTCTAAGGGATATTGCCATCCTCTTGGTTTTGTTCCGACACAAAGAATTATTCAGTTAATACTAAAATAATGTAGGTTTTAGTGCTTTTCCGAAAAAGCTGAATAACAATTAGTAATATTTGTTAATTTTGAGGCGAAAATCAGGAGATGATTGAAGACAGTCAATAGAAATGAAAAAAATAACCATAGAACCAAAGTCCAATCCGTTTAAAATTAATTTTTCCGAGCTTTACAGTTATCGGGAACTTCTTTCTGCATTGGCTTACAGAGATATTAGGGTTCGATATGCACAAACGCTTATTGGATTTCTTTGGGCTTTTATGAACCCCATTTTTTCTTTACTCATTCTTACATTCGTTTTCGGAATAGTGGCTAAAGTAAATCTGACTCCTGGCTACAATGGACAAGAAATTCCACATTTGCTTTACACAATAGTCGGTTTGGCCGGCTGGACCTATTTTTCGGAAGTATTTGCACAGGCAGGGTCCTCAATTATAAGTGCACAGCAGATGGTTCAGAAAATTTACTTTCCCAGACTGGTTATTCCACTTTCGAAGGCTATAACAGGCCTGGTT
>CANETR010000060.1 GCA_947441325.1 Saprospiraceae bacterium | reverse complement strand
GAAAGGTTTTTGGATAAAGCGCATTCCAACAATATCATCATAAGGGCTGACTACTGACAGTGCATAAATTTTTATTTAATGGAACATTTTAACCCAATTTTTTGTAACTTTGATATGCTTAAATATCAGAAATTATGAACAAGGTAAAAATACAGTATGTTACCGACCCTGAGGGTATCAGAAAGGCAGTAATGATCCCGATTGACGAATGGGAACGAATTGAAGCGCAAATTAAGGCTCTCCTTGAATATGGCTCACTAAAAGAAAGTCTGAAACAAGGCTTTTTAGAAGTTAAAGAAATTGTATCAGGAAAAGAAAAAGCAAAAAGCGCAAAAGATTTTTTAGATGAGCTCTAAAGTTGTTGTAACACCTAATTTTCAGCGTGAAGCTAAAAAGCTAAATAAAAAGTACCATTCTCTGAAGAAAGAACTAAATGAATTAGTAGAAAGTCTGGAGAAAGACCCCTTACAAGGTACTTTGATCAGTGAAAATGTTTATAAAATTCGCCTTTCAATTAAAAGTAAAGGAAAAGGAAAAAGTAATGGTGCCCGTATAATCACATACCTTCATATTGAGGAAACTGAAGATAACGAACAAGTTGTATATCTTATTTCCATTTATGATAAATCAGATTATGAAAATATCTCTGACAATTTTATTCGACAAATGATTGATGAAATTGAAACAGAAATTGAATCGTCTAATGATGATTCTAAAGAATAAAAAAGAAAAGCAACCCCTTCAATTATTTGCGATAATGCTCCCGATATCCAGATTAAAAATTGGGTAGAGCAAATTTCTTGAGCAGTTAAAATAATGACAAAGCCGCTAAATTAAGCTAAACACCACAAATTTTTTTTGGTCTATAAAATAGGTCACCACTACCTGGCTCAAAACCTGTTCCTGCCTGCGGCTAAGAACAGGCCGCTCCGCTGGAGCTGGGGATAGTCCTGACTTAAAACCCAGGTATCCAATGGTGATAAAAATCTGAGCTTAAAAGCATCTGATTTTTGCGCAAGAAGGTTTTAACCTTCTGAAAGCATAACAGTAAAGGAGACCGATGCTAAAGCATCTGGCAAATTGAAAATAATCAATTTAGGTCACCACGCTGTGGCTCAAATCCAGTTACCGCCTGCGGCTAAGAACAGACCGCTGCTATGCATCTGTAATCAGTCCCGGGTTAAAACCCGGGTATACGTTAGTCATGTGAAATCTGAGCTTAAAAGCATCAGATTTATGCGAAAGTTTCGTCAATCCGTAAACATCCGTCTTAACGTAGTTAATCAGCTTGAAATCAGTATTGACGCAGCTGTATAAAAATCTGTGTAAATCTGTCCGATCTGTGTTGGACAAAGTCCAGATCTGTGTTTCAATTTTCATGAGGTCACCACGATGTGGCCCTAATCCCATTCCTGCCTGCGGCTAAGAACAGGCCGCTCCGATGGAACTCAATTGAATTAAAATGTCGCTGCGATGCAGCTTTTTTATTTTTTTGCCTTGTGGCTACAAAAATATTGCCCCGATGGGGCTGTAGATAAATTCTTGCCTAAGGTCCAAGAACGGGCCGTTCCGAGGGAGTATCCCTTAGGGTAAGAAAATCTTATCCAATTTAAAAAAGACAATTTCTTACTACGCCGGTATTTCTTCCTCTTCCAGCTCATCCAGTTCAACACGCAGGTTGTCGATGATAAAGTCCTGTCTCATAGGCGTATTTTTGCCCATATAGTAGGACAAAAGATCTTCGATATTGGTGGTCGTTGACATTCTCACTGGGGTGAGTTTTATATCTTCGCCAATAAACTGTTTGAATTCATCGGGTGAAATCTCTCCAAGTCCTTTGAATCGGGTTACCTCGCAATCTTTGCCCAGTTTTGACATGGCATTGAGTTTCTCTTCTTCGGAGTAACAGTACTTGGTAGTCTTTTTATTTCTTACCCTGAAAAGCGGTGTATCAAGAATAAATAGGTGGCCATTTGAAACCACTTCGGGGAAAAACTGCAAAAAGAATGTCAACAATAGCAATCTGATGTGCATACCGTCCACATCGGCATCGGTAGCGATGATAATTTTATTGTAGCGAAGGTCTTCCATGCCGTTTTCAATATCAAGGGCATGTTGCAGTAGGTTAAACTCTTCGTTCTCGTAAACAACCTTCTTGGTGAGATTGAAGCAGTTGAGCGGCTTACCCCTGAGGCTGAATACTGCCTGCAGATTTACATCGCGTGATTTTGTAATGGAACCACTGGCCGAGTCACCCTCGGTAATAAAAACCATGCTGCCTTCTTTGTCCTTATGGTTCGAGTTGAGATGAACCCTGCAATCGCGCAGTTTTTTGTTGTGCAGGTTAGCTCTTTTGGCATTTTTATTGGCCACCTTGCGGATATCGGCAATTTCTTTTCTTTCCCTTTCAGATTGTACGATACGGTGGAGAATCTCTTTGGCCGTTTCTGGATTTTTGTGGAGAAAGTTATCGAGTTCCTTTTTGATAAAATCGCCAACAAAGCTGTTGAGCGAAGGTCCGTCGGGGGCAATATTAGTGGAGCCTAGCTTGGTTTTGGTCTGCGACTCAAAAACTGGTTCCATTACTTTTACACTCACCGCCGCTACAATAGCCGTGCGAATGTCCTGCGGATCGAAGTTTTTATTGTAAAATTCACGTACTGTCTTTACTATAGCCGTTTTGAAAGCATTTAGATGCGTACCTCCCTGTGTTGTGTTCTGACCATTGACAAAGCTTACATATTGTTCGCCATAGTTATTACCATGCGACATAGCAATTTCTATATCGTGCCCTTTGAGGTGAATAATGGGGTAACGAAGTCTTTCGGCATCCACTCGGTTTGACAATAAATCAAGCAAGCCATTTTTTGATAAATATTTTTCTCCGTTGAAATGAATAGTAAGACCAGTGTTGAGATAAACATAGTCCATAATTCTTTCAACAATGTATTCTTCGTTGAATTTAAAACCCTTGAAAATTATATTATCTGGAACAAATTCAACGTAGGTGCCATTGGGTTCTGTTGTTGGCTCCAGACCTTTTTCATTATTTAAATCTCCATTGGTAAAGATCGCCGTTTTAGTTTGACCATCTCTGAATGATTGCACCTTGAAATGTGCCGAAAGGGCATTCACTGCTTTTGTACCAACCCCATTCAAACCTACCGATTTCTGAAAGGCTTTAGAATCGTATTTACCACCGGTATTAATTTTAGAAACGCAGTCGACTACCTTTCCCAATGGAATACCACGTCCATAATCTCTAATACTCAACTTACCATCATCGGTAAGTTTTATATCTATTTTTTTACCGGCGCCCATAGCAAACTCATCTATTGAGTTATCGCAAACCTCTTTGAAAAGTATATAAATACCATCATCGGGCGTAGTGCCGTTTCCTAATTTTCCTATGTACATACCAGGACGCAAACGGATATGTTCGCGCCAGTCGAGGGATTTTATCGCACTTTCGTCATATTCAGCCAATTGATCATTCTGCTCCATATTCTTTTCTATTTTTATTTAAAAATCCAGGCTAAAACTGCTTATCTTCGTTGAGGAAGATTCCTGAGGATGTTTTATTTTTTATAAAATTGACACTATTTGTTTACAAATTTATGTTTTTTTTGTGGTCTTGTCAATTTTTTACAGCAAATAATTTATAAAATACCATGTCGGAACAATTAATCGATGCGGTACTCATCATAAAAAAGGCACTATATCGCGAAAGACAACAAAAGCTTTTATTGTTGTCAATTCTTGTTTTTTTGGCCACTCTCCTACTCTATGCTGCCTTATTGCAAAAAGAAAATTCTCTCTACCAATTATTAACAATAGCATCGCTCATTGCGTATACCTCCTCGCTTTTATTATTGCGCGATTTATTAAAATTTTGGAGACCAGAATCCTCTCCTCTTTTTCAGCTTTTGACGCAGGCAAGTAAAAATATTGTCTGGATTTATCTGTTCGAAGTGCGTTTGAGTCCTTTCGGTATTGATTTTAAAAAAGAAATAAACTTCTGTTTCAGGTTGATGAACAGAGATATGCTGCAAATTAGAATTCCCGAAAAAGAGGCTCAAAAATTGATGGAAAATCTTGAATTTTCCCTTTTACATGCAAATTTTGGCTATAGCAAAGAAAAAGAACAGTTATTTGGAATACATCCGGAACTGCTTTTAAAAGACTAAGCCTGCAGGCTTTCTTTTTTTCTTTTTTCTTTCAAAAAACTGCTGTTTACTAAATAAACACCCAAAATAACGGTCAACATGGATAAGATCGTTATCAAATTCAACTTTTCACTCAAAATCATCCATCCCAATAGTACAGCTACAACTGGATTTATGTAAGCATAGATAGATGCCTGAGCAGCAGGTAAATTTTCGAGGGTGTACATGAATGCGGAATATGAAATAAAGGATCCGAAGATTATTAAATAGGCAATACTACCCCAAAATTTGAAACCAATAGGGCCGATTACAAGATTATCAACTCCTATTATCAGTACAATTATCCAGGTCGCAGCTCCTCCAAATAACATCTGTAAACCAGCGCCCATCATCAGGTTAATATTGGGTTTCCATTTAGCAGCAAAGACCGAACCTAAGGACCAGATAAGCGTTGCAAGTATATTTAATATAATCCCAAGGGTAAATTTGGGATTAAGAAAGTCTTCTAAATAATCAAAGGAAATGCCCATCACCCCAATCATACCAAGTAACATTCCTATAATGAGTTGGGGCGACCACCTGAATTTACCTACCAAAAAATAACTAAAAATAGCTATAAACACTGGTCCTATGGCCGACATGACCGAGCCCAGACCACTGGGTATATATTGAATCGCCCAGGTAGCAAGACCATTACCTAAGCAAAGAAGCATAAATCCAATAATAGCAAGTTGAATAATTATTTTTTTGGGTGGTAGTTTTACACCGCTTAATAACATCCATCCTACTAAAATGAAACCTGCCAGAGACTGTCTGAGTGCCGACATAAATAAACCGTGAACTTTACCGTCTTCGAGTCCAATAGTAATAGCCAGATAGGTTGTACCCCAAAAAAAACTTACTGCAGCCAGTGCTATGTAAGCCTTTGTTTTATTATTCAATTTTACTAAACTCATTCCTTTTGCGCCTGAGACGAATTTTTGCCTGTTCTTTAGCTTTTTAAACTATTTTTAAATATATAAGTTTAAAAAATCTCCATTTATAGCTCATTTAGAGCAACAAAAGTACAAATTATAAGCACATCAAAAATATAAGTGCCTTGTTTTACATTAATTTTCAACTTGCAATTTCGACAAAGAAATAATATCTTTGCTTCCGCAGATAAAATCAATACATTATCACACCTTTTTAAATCAACATCATGCGTTTTTCAATTTCCTCTGCCGATCTAAAAGAACAATTACAGATAATAAGTGGTGCTATTGGCTCCAATCCGGTACTTCCCATCCTGGAAGATTTTCTTTTTATTGTAGAGG
This sequence comes from Saprospiraceae bacterium, assembly GCA_947441325.1. Classification (GTDB taxonomy): domain Bacteria; phylum Bacteroidota; class Bacteroidia; order Chitinophagales; family Saprospiraceae; genus Saprospira. Next base: position 3,021 of record CANETR010000060.1, on the reverse strand, counting down.
ACGAAAAACTTACCATTGTTGCTACAGATTTAGAAACCTTTATCACTGCAGAACTGTCGGTACAATCTGAACAAAATGGTACTATAGCCGTTCCTGCAAAAATTTTACTCGATACGCTCAAACAGTTGCCGACTCAACCTGTAACCTTCGATGCAGACATGGAAAATTTTTCTATCACGCTTAAATCTGCATTTGGACAATATCAACTTTCGGCCGAAGATGGCAACGATTATCCAAAATTACCAATACCAAATGTAACTGATAATGTTGAAATGCCTTCGGTCTTACTTTTGGAAGGTATCAATAAAACGCTTTTTGCTACTAGTAACGATGATCTCAGACCGGCAATGACAGGTGTGTTGATGCAACTCGATGATAATGGAGTAACCTTTGTTTCTACCGATGCACACAAATTTGTAAAATATACTTTTTCGGAACTGAATGTAGGAGCTCATGGTAATTTAATCCTTCCTAAAAAAGCACTGAATCTGCTAAAGAATGCATTATCAAATGTTACTGACACAGTAAAAATAGCATTTAGCAGCACCAATGCCTTCTTCTATTACGAGAATCAAACGATGGTTTGCCGTCTCATAGATGCACGTTATCCGGAATATAATGCGGTGATTCCTAAAGACAGCCCAAATGTGATGAGCATTGTACGTCAGGACTTTTTAAGTTCTCTGAAACGTATTGCCAACTTTGCCAATAAAACTACCAATCAGGTAAAACTCACTATAAGTGAACTCAGTTTAACTATTGAGGCAGAAGACCTCGATTTTTCAAACAAAGCCATCGAAAAAATGCCTTGCTCTTTCAATGGAGAGGAAATGGTGATTGCTTTTAATGCAAAATTTCTGATTGAAATGCTTGGCGTAATAGGTGGTGACAGTATTAAACTGATGTTATCCACACCAAAGCGTGCCGGAATCATAAGAAATGAAGAAGAAACTGCTGGCGAAGACCTGATGATGTTGGTTATGCCCGTAGTTGTAAACGTGTACTAATCAATACTTATCCAATTGGATTTCATTGTGTAATTCGGGAGAATCTTTTCCACTATTTAAGAGCTCATTCGATACAGGATAGGCATGTAGTATAGTTTCATTGCTATCAATCATTGTTAAAACCTTTTCCAGGCTCGATTCTTTATCGATCCAATCTCTTATTTGTTCTTCTTCTGTAAAAACAAGTGGAATTCTGTTCCATCCTTGCTCTTTCAGTTCATTATAGGCAGGAATTGTTATCATTGAAAAGGAAAAATATACTTTTCCGGCTGGACTTTTCCACTCATCCCAAATTGCCGCAAAAGCTAATACTGCTTGATTTTTAGCCTGTATTCTGTAAAATTGATCTTTTTTATTAACTCTTTTATAGTCGTAATAACTGTCGGCGAAAACTATGGCTCTTTTCTGTCTTATAGGCATCCTGAATGAGTCTTTTGATGCTATACCTTCTGCCTGAGCACATACAAGATGTTCCACCTTATCTGGTTCAGTTGCCCAATAGGGTATCAAGCCCCATTTAAATAATTGAAGTTCATTAGATTCAGATGTTAATACATAGGCATGTTGTAATGCCGAAATATGAAAAGAATTTATAAACTCCTGTTTAAAATTTATATTAAACTGTTTTCTAATTTTTTCCTTACTAATATCAAATGAAAATTTTTGAATCATAACCTGACAACTTACTTGAAAAAAAGATTTTTTAAATCTATTCAGCTAATAGTCAAAGGTAACAAAATTTTAACAGCTTCAAATATTATTGACTAAACAAAAGTTATCCACAGAGTTTTCTATTATCCACAGAATTTTGTTAATAAAATAAGTTGGTAATTTTTATTCACATTTTATTCACAGAAATATTTTGTTTTAATTTTATTAAATACAATTGTTTTAAGGATTTATAATAATTTAAAAAGTTATAAACATTATTTATTTTATTAATATTTATTACATTATAAATCAATAAATTATATTTTTATTTATCCACAAAACTTTGTTAATAAAATCAAACTTCTGCACAAATTTTTAACAATTATGTAAATTTAATGTTAGTAATTTTTAAATCTCATGTTAATTTTATAAAGATTGTTGAATAATCTAAAGTTTAAGTTTTTTTATACAGTAGTTTTCAACAAAAGGCTTTTGAACATTATTTGAATGTAAAAAGTCCAAATTTTTTTATTAAATGTGGATAATTCAATAAAAACTATAAAAAACAAGTCCTCTATTAGATTTTATATTGTTAATAATTTAAATTTATTGTTAACTAGTGTTGAAAAAAATAGAAAAATATAGTTATCCACTTATCCACGGTCCTAATAGTAATGACTAATTAATTTAGTAAATTTTTTTTATTTTAATTTATCATATAAGGAAAGAGGTCAATTTTACATTTGAACAATTTGTTTTGTTTTTACCATATTTAGAAAAGTTCCATATAAGATACTTAGAATTTGCAAGCATTATTTTCAAATCAATTTTGAATACTTAAACTTATATTTGCAATTGCTTTGATTCTATAAAATTATACGACCTAATATGCAGCATAAAGAAACTTATAAAATACCCAGAATAGTAGGATTTTGGCTTATAACCGGTATTGTTATGGTCTTTTTTCAAGTTGTAATTGGCGGAATAACCCGTCTTACTGATTCAGGTTTATCAATAACCGAATGGAATGTTATAAAAGGTGTTTTACCTCCACTGAATCAGGAACAATGGGATATAGCCTTCAAAAAATACCAGGATCATACCCTGCAGTTCAAAGCCATACATGCAGACATGTCTCTTTCAGAATTTAAATTTATTTATTTTTGGGAATGGTTCCATCGTCTATGGGCTCGAACTATCGGTTTTGTCTTCCTTATTCCTTTTATTATATTTTGGAGAAGAAACTATTTACCTAAACCACTCATGCGTGATTTAGGAATAGTCGTTTCCTTGGCTGCTCTAGCAGCAGTATTTGGTTGGATTATGGTTCAGAGTGGTCTCAATACAGATAAGTTGGTTTGGG
>CANETR010000059.1 GCA_947441325.1 Saprospiraceae bacterium | reverse complement strand
TTATGTAAGTTGCGGGACTAACAATTTTAACTATTCGCAATATTTACGACATAGTCCAATGGCACTTTAGCCGCAGTTGCAATTTCTTCAAGACTCAGTTTTCCAATTTTAATAAAGGCTTTGATCATCTCAATTTTATTCTTTTCTTCGCCCTTTTTGAAAAGATAGGTTTCTAATTCACTAAGTGAGAGGTAGATTGCCTCAAAGTTTTCCTTAAAAATCTTGTCGTAATTTTTAGACATGGGGTTCAGTTTTGGGGTTGAACCGCAAATTTAGGGCATTTGAAAAAATAAATCAAGTAAAAAAAACAATTGCGTTGAAATATTTTGTTTTACGTATTGGTCAAAACAAAAAAACGCCTCCAAATTGAAGGCGTCAGTTAATCTTTATAGAAATTTAAATTTTATAAGCTTTCCCCAAAATGTTCAATAAAGGCATCGGCAAGTTCCAGGGCAATATAGCGCTGCGCTTCTATAGTAGAGGCTCCGATATGAGGGGTAGCAGAAATTTTAGGATGACTTAATAGGCGAGCATCGGGGTTAGGCTCATTGTTAAAAACATCCAGAGCTGCTCCGGCTACTTTGCCGCTATCAAGAGCATTCAACAAAGCCAGCTCATCTATTACGCCACCTCTTGCCGCATTAATTAGGTAAACGCCATCTTTCATACGGGCAATTTCATTGTCTCCGATTAGTGCACCCGATTTACCTCCAGGGACATGTACCGAGATAAAGTCACTGTCGCGAAGAATCTTTTCAAACGAAACCGTTTTAAAGTGCATAGTAAGCGAAATATTGGTGTTATTTGGTACGGGAATATTGATATTAACATCCTTTTCTTCCAAGTCAGATGCCAATACTTTCATGCCTACACCCATAGCGATACGAGCCAATTCCTGCCCGATACGGCCAAACCCAATTATCCCTAAAGTCCGGCCACGTACCTGTGAACCTTCGGAATATTTATTTTTTAAATCCTTAAATTTTTCGGCCCCATTGGCACTCATTTCTCTGTTTGCCATATGAAGAAAACGCGCAAGGGTAAATACCTGTGCCATCACCAATTCGGCAACAGCTAATGAGGAAGCTCTGGGGGTATTAATAACCTTGATGCCACGGCTCTGAGCATATTCTACATCAATATTATCCATGCCTACTCCGGCACGAGCAATGACCTTAAGTCTTGGACAGGCGTCAATCAGTTCTTTTCTTATTTTGGTGGCAGAGCGCACTATCACAGCATCATAATCAGGAAGTAGATCCTTAAGCTTGTCTTGTGGTATATGATTAGTTTCTACCTGATAACCTGCCTCTTCCAAAAGCAGTTTACCATCGGCTTCGAGGCCATCGTTTGCGAGTATTTTTATCATGATAAAAGTAATTGTTGTTTGGTTTTTTGGATTTTTACTTCATTTCACAGTTCGAAATTACAAAAAAAGGACAGCCCGAAGCTATCCTTTGTCAATTATTTTTAAAATTTCACATTAGCATTTTTTTCAAAGAATTCTTTAATGGGTTGCACTGCCCATTCAACCGTACCTTCGTCGAAAGGTGACTTTAGCCCGGCCAGTTTTACCAAATCTAAAAATGATTTTGAACCACCAGCCTTGCACAGATTTACATAATCTTTCCATGCTGCTTCTTTATCCTCAAGGCTTCGCTTCCAAAATTGGAATGCACAGATTTGGGCCAAAACGTAATCTATATAATAAAAAGGAGAGGTAAAAATATGACTCTGACGATGCCAAAATCCACCCTCATCTAGGAATTCATTGCCCTCATATGTTCTATGCGGAAGGTATTTTTGCTCAATATCTCTCCATGCACGGTTTCTATCTGCCGGACTCATATCGGGATTTTCATAAATAACATGTTGGAACTCATCTACTGCAACGCCGTAGGGCAAAAACTGAACTGCACCAGACAGGTGTTCGTACATAAATTTTTCGGTATCCTCCTTGAAAAAAAGCTGCATCCATGGCCAGGTAAAAAATTCCATACTCATAGAATGTATTTCACAGGCTTCATAAGTAGGCCAGAGGTACTCATATAAATTCTGGTTGCGACTAGTTGCATAACATTGGAAAGCATGTCCTGCTTCATGCGTCAATACCGTTACATCATGACTGGTGCCATTGAAATTTGAAAAAATAAAGGGCGACTGATATTTGCCGATAAAAGTGCAATACCCACCGGTCATTTTACCATCTTTGGCGCTGTTGTCCATCAGTTCATTGTCCCACATGTAGCGGTAAAATTCATCTGTTTCGGCCGAAAGCTCGCGATACATTTTGCCTGCCTGCTCTTCCATCCAGGGCGCTTCTCCTTTTGGAGTGGGGTTACCGTCTGGAAATCCCAATGCAAGGTCATAATATTCCAGCTTTTCCAAGCCGATACGTTTTGCCTGTTGTTTGTATAGTTCAGTGGCGATTGGGACAATCTGCTCCAGAATCTGTTTTCTGAAAACTGCCACCTGCTCGGGGCCATAATCGCTGCGGCGCATACGCGCATAGCCAAGCGGAATATAATTTTTATAACCAAGTTTATTGGCCATTCCATGCCGAAGTTTTACAAGTCGATCATAAATGCCCTCAACTTCAGTTGCATTGCTTTCGAAAAATTCCCATTTGGCATCCTGTGCCTCTTTTCTGGTATTTCTGTCGAGGTCCAGTTCTAAAGGACTGATTGAAGATAGGTTATAAGTTTGCCCTCTGAATTTAATCTTGGCCCTGGCTTTCAATTGATTATAGGCTGTTCCTTCCTTGTTTTCATCTTTCAAGTCCTGAAGGATTTCAGGTTCGAAGGTTTTTAGACTCAATTCGGCCAAAACAAAAAGCTGATTGCCGAAAGTTGTTTCCAAATCTTTTCTGAAAGTTGATTTAAGCAAAGCCCTGTAGTAATCGTTTATCAGCTCTGCTGTTTCGGGATAATGCTCGTCGAAAAATTGATTTTCAGTTTCGTAAAATTTATCATTGGTGTTAATGGAATGTCTGATACTGCAGATGCTTGCCATACTGTCGAAATCGACCCTTAGGGCATTCAGTTCTTGCAAAAGTTTTGCCTGCTGTTCAACATTCGGGGCATTGATAAACTGATTGAGCACTTCCTGAAAACTGCTTTTAAAACTTTGCAGGTCTGGCCTTTGGTATGCGTAGTCGGAGAATTTCATTATTCAGATTTTTTTGATGTTCTATTTAAGGCTCTAATGTACAAACAAATTAAAATTTGCAAATAAAAAGTCCCTAAAATATCAAATGGTTACACAATCGGTAACCATTTGATATAAGTAATTTTTAAAATTATACTACAGATTTTCTCCCTCTTTAAATATAAGCCATACGGTTAAAGCGATAATACCAATTACGCCAATGATAAAGCCCAAGTATCCGATTGTACTGTATGCCAAAAAAATGATGAGGGCCCCAGTCAACAACAATCCAATTGCGCTCAGCAGTAAAGGAAGCCTGTAGGTCTTGGCCTTGGTATTGTAAATTTTGTCCAATACAAATTTTTTCTTTTCAGCATTTTTTAGGCCTTTAATTTCCGATTTATAGCTTTTTAGTGCTTTTCGATATTCAACTTTTGAAACTACCGGCTTAACTGGATTTGAAATTGATACCGAAGCAGTTGCATAAAATGGTGTAATTAAGATTAGAATCAGAACTATGATTTTCAAATATTTCATCGTATTAAATATTTATTTGTTTCAAAAAAGAGTTGCCAACTTCAGACCAAAAAGCAAATGATTGCCTTTTGCAGCACCAAAAAGAGTTTGATTGTTATAGGTATTCAGTAGTCCGTAACTCGCATAAAACTGAATTTGTAAAAGTGCAGCATCGCCTGCATTTATGTTTAGTCCGAAAGAGGCAGATGCAGCAAGATCAAACTTTTTAAAATCAGCAGTCCAATCGTCGATTTTGTGAAAACCGTCTTCGATACTGTGAAAAACACTGTTCGTAGCAAAGCTATACATCGGAATTACCCCAATACTTCCACTCCATCTATTACCTTTAGTCATACCTTTATTTCCTCGAAAAACCAGTCGAATGGGTAAATCCAGGCAATTAAATCTGAGGCGTTGCCTGTGTGTAGAATCGGGATCGCCTACTTCTTTTACTACATCGGGATTGTAAATTCCGGCACCTCTTTGTTGAAAAAGAAACCCACTGCCAATACCAATGTTTTTGTTGAAATAATATTCGGTTTCAATGCCTCCTCCCAAAGAGGGTTTAATAAAATAATCATGAGGTAAATCTGACCCGATTATACCTGAGAAAGACTGGTTAAATGCAACGCCACATCTGAATTTTTTCTTAAAATATTCAGGAGAAAATTCAGGCAAAGTATCCATCAATTGTGCCTGAGCGATGCCTAAACATAGAAAGCCGCAGACAATTAATATTATTTTTTTCATATTGAATTTTGTTTTAGTTTATTCCAAAATTTTAGTTCCAATCTTGAAATTCAATTCATTTACGGATTGAAGATAAGCGTTCAAAAGTTCAATCTGTTGACTTTTAGTTTCAATATAAATCCGTTGTTGGTCAATAAATTCCAGAATATTAATGAGTCGATTATTATAACTGTTCAATGTCCTTGAGTTGAATTCTTCCAGCTCTTGAATAATAGACTGGGTATATCTGTTTAGTCCTTCCTGCTGAAGCTGGAACTTTCGGTAACCGGAACTTACTTCCTGTTCGATTTCCATGTCAATAATCTTCAAATTGCTCTCGGCCTGTTTTATGCGCACTTTAGCCTCCTGAATACCCCCTTGATTACGGTCGAAAATTGGAATTGACATCTCAAAAACAATTCCCGAATAGGGGCGAACATAATTGGAACCTTTATCATGTGGTTGATAACCAAAATTAAAATCTGGTATTGCATTTGATTTTTGAAGTTTGAGATTTTGTTCCTCGTACTCGATGTTCTTTTTTCTCAGTTGATAATCAGGGCGCATTTTTTTAGCCGTCTCAATTATGTTTTCTACATTAACGCCCTCATTTAATTTTCTTTCCCTGTTTACGGTTCTAATAGTCACATAATCAGGAATACCCATCACTATTCTTAGTGCAGCACTGCTTTCTTCAATGGCTATTTTGTTCTGCTGCTGTTCCGTTTTTAATGATAAGAGTTCGGTTCTTAGTCTTGTCAGTTCATTTCCGGATATATTGCCTTTAGAGAACTGCTCCTGAGCAAAGTTGAGCACATCTTCCATTCTTTTAACACTTTCTTCGAAAAGAAGCTCTTGTTGCTGTTGGGCTTGTAGTTCAGTATATTGGATTGCGCATTCATAGAGTAGTCCTCTAAGTACATCATTTACTTGAAGCTTTGCCAAATCGGTATTTATTCTGGCCAATCGAACTTCATTTCTATGCTTTCCCGAAATGGAGATAACCTGTTCAATCTGAATTAGCTTTTGATTTCTGTAATTTAAAAACTGATTCAGTTCAAGGCTATATAAATCGGCATTCCATGCAAAAAGTGGATTGCGCCATTGTCTCGCCTGTTTCAGCTGGGCTTCAGCAATTTGTATGTCATATCTGGCTGCAACAAGTTGCAGGTTTTTTTCAATAACCAACTGCTGCGCCTCTTCATAAGTTAACACCAAAGGAGCTAGTGTATCTGATTGAGCAAATGTATCAAATACCAATGTAAAGACAATCAGTATTTTGATGAAAATAATTCTCATATTATAAAATTTCAAATTAGTTATTTAAATGAAAACTGTTGGAAGATTTCCTGCAAGGCCCTTTCATAAGACCTTGCAGAAAATCAAAGGAATCAATAAATTATTGAATCTTTAATGCGTACTTTCCACTTCCTTGTCTGAAACAGATTCAGATTCTGTAGTATCGGGATGGTTTCTGTTGAAGATCCAATAGATAATTGGGAAAACCAATAATGTAAGGATCGTAGCAGTAATCAAACCTCCAATGATTACAACGGCCAAAGGTTTTTGTGATTCTGAACCGATACCTGTTGACATTGCAGCAGGTAAAAGCCCTATGGCTGCCATTAATGCAGTCATTACAACTGGCCTGATTCGACTTTTTACACCTAATGAAATAGCCCTGCTAAGTGGCACCTTCATCTTTATGTTTTGATTAAACACAGATACGAGTATTACACCGTTTTGAATACAAATGCCAAAAAGTGCAATAAAACCAACTCCTGCCGAAATTCCAAAATTGATGCCGGTAATATGCAGTGCTAAAATACCTCCAATGAGTGCAAAGGGCACGTTTAATAGTACCAGTGAGGCATCTTTTATTTTGCCAAATAGTATGAACAAGAGTAAGAAAATTCCAATGAGGCTCAGTGGAACAACCTGAGCCAGCGTACTGGTAGCACGAACCTGATTCTCAAATTCACCTGCCCATACAATACTGTAGCCCTTGGGTAGTTTTACCTGAGCATTTACTTTAGCTTGAGCTTCTGCAATAGTACTGCCCAGGTCTCTTTCGCGGACTGAGAATTTAACACCGATAAAGCGTTTGTTATTATCGCGGTAAACAAATGCAGGTCCGGTTACTGTAGTTATTTTTGCTATTTCTTTTAGCGGAATTCTGTTGCCCTGGATGGTGGGTACCTGTAGATTTAGGATTTCATTTTCCCCTTTTCGGTAGGTTTGAGGGAAACGAACCCTGATATCAAATTTTCTTTCTCCTTCATATTTGACACTTGCTGTTTTACCGCCAACTGCCATTTCCAGTGCAGCCTGGGCTTCGGCAGTTCGAACACCGTGAATAGCCATTTTTTGCTCATCGAGAATAATCTGCATTTCGGGTTGACCGACATTACGAAGAATCCCAATGTCTTTTATCCCCTCTACAGGTTGAATTGCTGCCAATACCTGATTGGCAATTTTGTCCAGTTCATTCAGGTCGTCACCAAAAATTTTGACAGCATTATTGGCATTCATACCAGCCACAGCCTCGGCCACATTATCAATAATGGGTTGCGAATAATTGTAATTTATGCCCTGAAATACCTTCAGTTTTGCATCCATCTCCTTGATAAGCTGATCAAGCGTAATTTTTCTTTTCCACTCTTTTTTGGGTTTCAGATTTACCTGCATCTGTACGTAATAAAACCCACTTGGGTCAGTACCGTCGTTTGATCGCCCGGTTTGTGAAAGTACTCCGTTTACCTCAGGGAATTCTCTCAGTTTTTGACGCAGTTTTGCAACAGTTTTCACCGTTTCATCCAAAGATGAACTCATAGGCAGTTTGGCTTCGACCCAAAGCGCACCTTCATTTAGTGTTGGTAAAAATTCGGTTCCCAAAAATTTGGCTGAATAAAGTGTTATGACAAGTGATGCGATTGCCAGGGTCATACTTATCCACTTATTTTTGAAACAAGCCAAAAATCCGTTATAAGAGATATAATTGAAAAAATTTACAATAGGGTTGTTCCTCTCTTTTACATTTTTATTCAACAAAATAGCAGAGAGAACAGGTACCAAAGTAAGTGTAAAAATTAAGGCTCCAAGCAGTGCAAATCCAAGCGTAAATGCAAGCGGTGAGAACATTTTACCCTCTACTTTCTGAAAAGCAAAAATTGGTAGCAGGGCTGTTATAATTATCAGTTTAGAGAAAAATACAGCTTTGGCCATCTCAGTACCCGTTTTTCGGATAAGACCAATCTTTGCCATTTTATTAAATTTTTCCATGCCGTTTTTATGCGCAGCATGGTCCAAAGCCACAAAGATACCTTCGACCATTACAACCGCACCATCTATGATGATACCAAAGTCAACTGCACCAAGTGAAAGTAGGTTTGCACTCATCCCCATCATCCTCAGACAGAAGAAGGCAAAAAGCAAGGCTAGCGGAATAATTATTGAGACTATGAATGTAGTACGCCAATCGGCCATGAAAAGGAAAACTATAACCGTCACAAAGATGATTCCCTCAACTAAATTGTGCGTAACCGTTTCGGTGCAATAGTGCATTAGAATGTCCCTATCGTAAAACATCTCCATTTTTACATCAGCCGGCAAAACTTTTTCGTTCAGTTCTGCGATTTTAGCTTTTACTCTTGCAAGGACCTGACTTGGGTTTTCGCCTTTTCGCATGACAATAATGCCTTCTACAACATCATCATTGTCATTCAGACCCACCTGGCCGACTCTTGGAAAATTACTCTCTTTGACTTCAGCAATATTTTTGACAAGGATTGGGCTTCCATCTCGCTCGTCAACAATTACGTTACCAATACTTTCGATGCTGCTGAGCAGACCCACGCCACGCACTACATAAGCTTGGCCGTTTTTCTCAATCACATCTCCACCTACATTGATATTACTTTTCGAGACAGCATCATATACGTCGAGCGGAGTAATACCATATTTTGTGAGCAGGTGTGGATTGGGTTGCACCTCGTACATTTTCTCGCGTCCACCAAAGGCTACAATGTCGGCAACCCCAGGCACTGCTCTTAACTGTCTGTCGATAGTCCAGTTTTGAATTGTCAAAAGTTCTCTGGTATCTTTTTCTTTGCTTTTTAATACATAGCGATAAATTTCACCGGTAGGGCCGTAAGGAGGCTGAATGTCGGGGTCGACGCCATCTGGAAGTTTTACAGTTCTAAGTTGATTGTTTACCTGTTGTCGGGCAAAAAAATCTTCAACGCCGTCTTCAAAAATAATTTTGATAATGGATAGACCAAACATGGTGATGCTGCGCACATTGGTTTTGCGCTGTACCGAATTCATGGCTATTTCGACAGGAACGGTA
>CANETR010000058.1 GCA_947441325.1 Saprospiraceae bacterium | reverse complement strand
TTGATGGTTCTACCATCGATACGGGGAGGTGTACCAGTTTTCATTCGGCTCGATTCAAAACCCAACTCCACGAGCTGCTCGGTGATGCCTTTAGCGGCACTTTCGCCTGCACGGCCACCACCCAGGCGTTTTTCGCCAATATGAATAAGACCATTCAAAAAGGTGCCATTTGTCAATACCACCGATTTGCCGGGAATTTCCAGACCAAGAGAAGTAATAACACCTTTAGCAGCGCCATCTTTGATGATGAGACCGCTAATCATTTCCTGCCAAAAATCAACATTCGGATGTTCTTCGAGCATGAGACGCCATTTCTCGGCAAAGCGCATGCGGTCGCTTTGTGCACGGGGACTCCACATGGCAGGACCTTTGGAACGGTTGAGCATGCGAAATTGAATCATAGTATGATCGGTCACAATACCCGAGTAGCCGCCCATGGCATCGATTTCGCGCACAATCTGCCCCTTGGCAACGCCACCCATTGCAGGGTTACAGGACATTTTGGCGATGGTTTCCATATTCATGGTGACCAAGAGTACCTTCGAGCCCATATTGGCTGCAGCAACGGCTGCTTCACAGCCTGCATGACCAGCACCGACCACAATTACATCATATTCCGGAAAAAGCGACATATTTTTTGAATGGATATTTCTTTGTTGATTTTAAAGTGCAAATATACAAGTTTGTTTAGACAGCTTCTAATTAAAGTACAGAATAATAGCTTAAATGCTTGCTGCTAAATTATTACACTTTAATGTTTGTATTTTAAACTTGCCATTTTAACTAACACACAAATTTATGGCAAAACGCACTTTCCTACATAAAAATGTATTTCAACCACACTTTTATGTACATAAAAATGTACCGCCACTACACTTTTATGTAGATAAAACCTAAAAAGCCCTCAAAGGCACCAAAACGGAAGTAGATAAAATTAGATCTTTTTCATTTATAAAGCGGCATTTTCTGATTTTCAAATAAGTTTTACTAACTAAAAATTTTAAAATTTATTTTCAATCCGTTAAGATTGCTATATTTGCGTTTCAATCAAACTAACATAAAAATGGACTTTCAAGACATTGTTTCCCACTGTAAAGAATACGGTTTTATATACCAGTCGAGCGAAATTTACGGATCTCTAAGCGCAGTTTATGATTACGGACCCTATGGCGTACAGCTGAAAAATAACATCAAGGAATATTGGTGGCGTGCTATGGTTCAGGCGCATGAAAACATTGTCGGCTTGGATTCTTCCATCTTTATGCATCCGCAGGTTTGGGTAGCTTCGGGTCACGTGGCAGCATTCAACGACCCGATGATTGACAACAAGGATTCGAAAAAAAGATACCGTGCCGATCACCTCATTGAGGAATTTTATGTTGGCAAGCAGGAGTCGAAAATTGAAAAAGAAGTTGAAAAAGCAAAAAAACGCTTTGGCGATGCCTTTGATGAAGCGCAATTCCGCAGTACCAACCCACGTTTACTCGAAGCACAGGCGAAAATAGATGAAGCTTTGCGCCGAATGAACGAGGTGATGAATAAAAATGACCTCGAAGCTTTCAAAGCTTTAATTGATGAATTGGAAATTGTATGCCCGGTAAGCGGTACCCGCAACTGGACTGAAGTTCGCCAGTTCAATCTTATGTTTTCAACTCAGGGCGGTGGCTCGGTTGGTGACGATGTGCTCTACCTTCGCCCAGAGACAGCACAGGGTATTTTTGTCAACTTTTTGAATGTAGTAAACACCTCACGCCAGAAAATACCATTTGGAATTGCACAAATTGGCAAAGCATTCAGAAATGAGATTGTTGCCCGTCAGTTCATTTTCCGCATGCGCGAATTCGAACAAATGGAAATGCAATTTTTTGTACGCCCTGGCACTGAAATGGAATGGTACAATTACTGGAAAGAAAAACGAATGAACTGGCACCGTGCTGTCATTGGAGACAACAGTTCGCACAGATACCACAACCACGAGAAGTTGGCACATTATGCAAATGCAGCACTTGATATAGAATTTAATTACCCCTTCGGTTTCCGCGAGTTGGAAGGTATTCACTCACGTACCGATTTTGACCTTACGGAACACCAAAAACTGTCGGGCAAAAAAATGCAGTATTTCGATCCCGAACTGAAAGAGAGCTATGTACCCTATGTAGTGGAAACCTCAGTTGGTTGCGACCGAATGTTCCTGGCTATTTTGAGTAATGCATTGCAGGAGGATATCATCCCCAATGCCGACGGAGAAGACGCCACACGTAAAGTACTTCGCATTCATCCGGCTTTAGCTCCGGTAAAATGTGCCGTTCTGCCTTTGGTGAAAAAAGATGAAGGGCTCACTTCAGTAGCCCGAGGTATTTTTGACCGACTGAAATATTCATTTGAATGTCAATACGATGAGAAAGATGCCATTGGTCGCCGTTACCGCCGTCAGGATGCCATCGGTACACCTTATTGCATAACCATCGATGAACAAACTGCAGTCGATGGAACAGTGACTATTCGCGAACGCGATACAACCAAACAGGAAAGGGTTGCTATAGAAGAAGTGGAAAAAATTGTATCGGAAAGAATAGACATGAGAACTTTGTTGAGAACTTTATAATAAAACAGGTATCTTTTCAGTTATCTATAAAGGTTGAAATAAATTTTAACAGAATTATAACATTTTCTGTCGGATCTAATAGCGGCAGTAACACATATGTTCGATATTATACCCAGTTTTATAACTGCTTTTATTATATCATTTTTTGCAATTCCATCAATTATCAAAATTGCTGTTGCGAAAAATTTATATGATGAACCTGATGAACGTCGATCTCATACGGAACGAACGCCTTCATTGGGTGGCATAGGTATTTTTGCGGGCTTAATTTTTTCCATCACCTATTGGATTCCTTTTGATTCTTGTGCTAATCCACTGCATGAATACATAAAATACATTCTTTGTGCTTATATCATTATCTTTTTGATCGGGGCAAAGGATGATATTATACCACTAACTCCAATAAAAAAATTTTTAGGTCAATTATTGGCTGCTTTTATACTTGTTTATAAAGCGAATATTCGGCTAAGTAGTCTTTATGGGATTTTTGGAATCAATGATATTCCGGAATGGATATCAATTCCACTTTCTGTATTTACTATTATTGTGATAATCAATGCCTTTAATCTGATTGATGGGATTAATGCCCTGGCAGGAACAATTGGTATAATTACCTGTGCTGCTTTTGGTACCTGGTTCTATCTTCACGGCAGATTAGATTTAGCGGTTTTAGCTGCAGCTAACACAGGGGCAGTTTTAGCTTTTTTGTACTATAATGTTACACCCGCTAGAATATTCATGGGCGATACAGGTTCTCTAATAGTAGGTCTTAGCGCTTCTATTTTATCAATTTCCTTTATCGAAAGTAACAAAACATGGCACGAAGAGTGGTTTATTGAGTCGGTGCCTGCTGTGGCAGTTGGAATCCTTATTATACCGCTCTTTGATACCTTAAGGGTTTTTATTTTGCGTGCTATGCGTGGCAAATCCCCTTTTCATCCCGACCGTACACATGTGCATCACCTGCTAATAGATATTGGATTTACACATTTGCAGGCTACTGCTGTCTTGGCTTTGGTGAATATCTTTTTTATTGCGCTTGCATATCTTTTACGTCAACTTGGTTCTACAGAACTGATGATAATTTTATTCGGATTGGCTGGCATACTTACCGGCACACTTTTTTATCTGGTTTACCGAAAGAAAAGATTAGAAAATAATCAAAACTAAAATTACGGAGGTGGCCAAAAGATTTCTGATTATTCAAACTGCCTTCATTGGTGATGTGATTTTGGCGACAGCGCTTATCGAGAAATTACAAGCCTTTCATCCCGATGCAGAAATTGATTTTCTATTAAAAAAGGGCAATGAAAGAATATTGGCGGGGCATCCTTTTCTAAAAAAAGTCCTGCTTTTTGATAAAAAAAATAAGCTCAAAAGCCTTTTTTCTCTAATATCGTCAGTCAGAAAAAATAAAT
The DNA here is from genome assembly GCA_947441325.1 of Saprospiraceae bacterium. Classification (GTDB taxonomy): domain Bacteria; phylum Bacteroidota; class Bacteroidia; order Chitinophagales; family Saprospiraceae; genus Saprospira. Next base: position 4,725 of record CANETR010000058.1, on the reverse strand, counting down.
ATGATCTTGTTGTGAATGTCCACAGGCATTTCAGCAGCGGTTTAATTACTGTACTTTCAGGGGCAAAAGAAAAAATCGGTTTCAGACAAAATCCACTCTCCTTTCTATTTACAAAAAGAATCGGACACCTTTGGGATAAACATGAGACCCAAAGAAACCAAGAACTGATTGCACATTTAACGGATACTATAGCTGCAAAGCCAAAACTATATCCATCTGCGGATGATTGGAAATACACAACAGAAAATTTTGCGGCAGCGTTTATCACAATTTCTCCGGCAACTGTCTGGGCTACCAAAGCATTGCCACTTGAGCGTTGGGCAGCGCTTATTGATAGCTTGCCAATAAATAAAAGAGTGTACTTATTGGGCTCGGCAGCAGATGCTGAGATATGCAATAGACTCAAAAATATGTGTCAGCATCAATCAATTGAGGTTTTGGCAGGCCAACTCAGTTTTCTCAAAGATGCCGCGCTAATGTCAAGAGCCGACATGAACTATGTACTCGATTCGGGTCCGCTGCATATCTGCTCTGCTATGAATGCGCCCCTTACTGCTGTATTTTGTTCCACCTCCCCAAAATTTGGTTTCGGGCCCCTTTCCGATATTTCCATCATCGTTGAAACAAAGGAGAAACTAAGCTGCCGTCCTTGTGGTGCGCATGGTCATAAGAAATGTCCGGAGGGGCATTTTAGATGTGCAGAGCTCTCAATTATTTCGTCTTTATAGATTGGTTAATATATTAAGTTATGAATTAGAAAAAAAGCAGCCCATATTTGAGCTGCTTTTTTGTTGTTATGTCTATGATTTTCAGTTAAAATAGAACTGCATCTTATTTTTTAAGAAGCGGCAAAAGGCTTTTTCCTTTTTTGGTTTTTATTTCAACCCAATACATACTTGAGGGCAACATACTAATGTCGAACTGATGTTTAATTTCGCTTAGTTGCTGGTATTTTTGGGTGAGAATTTCCTGTCCAAGTTGGTTATAGAGTTTAATTTCAATGTCGGCTGGCGTTTCTAAAAAGAGCTCAAGATTGGCAATATCACTTGTCGGATTTGGATAGAGTCTTGCATCTAGAGGATTTTTTGAAGCTTCAATACCTAAGAAAATAACATTGTATTTAGTGAGGTATCCATCAAAAGTTCCCCCGCCATAATTGTTCTGATGACCGCCAGATGCAAGATTTGTACTTGAAGTCTGTCCTGTAAGATAAAGATTACCAAAAGCGTCTATGTCACATCCATGTCCTCTATCATCGCCTAACCCACCAAAATAAGTAGCATCCAAACGGGTTCCATTGCTGTCAAATCGGGCAAGGAAAGCATCGTAATTACCTCCGCCATAAGTGTTTTGATGTCCGCCTGATGCTATGTTATTACTTGAAGCTGCGTTGCCGGCAATGTAAATATTGCCCGTAACATCTGTAACAGCATAGGTAGCATAGTCATCGGCCGAACCGCCATAGTAGGTGGCCCATTTTCTAAGACCATTACTGTCAAATTTTACAAGGTAGGCATCATTAGTTCCACCGCCATGGGTGTTTTGATGTCCACCAGACGCTATTGATCCGGGAGAACCTGCTGTTGCACCTGCCAAAGAAATATTGCCTGATGCATCTGTCGCACAAGAGTAAGCACTTTCCCAGTTAATACCGCCATAGTAGGTGGCCCATTGTCTTTGACCTGAAGCGTTGAATTTAACCAAAAAGCCGTCATATCCTCCGCCAAGGCTATTTTGATAACCATTTGAAGAAATGCCAATTTGGGAATTTGTTCTGCCTGCCAGATATACATTTCCGTTCTGATCTGTAGCACATGAGAATCCTATTTCATCAACAACACCACCACCGTTTCCGCCATAATAGGTTGCCCATTGTCTTACTCCATTGTTGTCGAATTTTACCAGAAATGGATCATAGGTTCCTCCACCATAAGTATTCTGATGTCCATTTGAAGCAATCGCATTTGTGGAGGATGTTGCTCCGGCTATGTAAACATTACCTGAATTATCAACCATACAATAATTGGCAAAGTCATCACCACTTCCTCCGTAATAAGTAGCCCAAACACGCTGACCATTGCTGTTAAACTTTGCCAGAAAAGCATCGTTGCTTCCACCGCCATGTGTATTTTGATGTCCTCCTGATGCGATAGCACCTGCAGAACCTGCAGTAGCACCTGCTAGATAGACATTTCCCTGTGCATCTGTGGTGCAACTGTAACCACTATCCCAATTTGCGCCACCATAATAAGTGGCCCAAAGTCTAACGCCGCTGCTATTGAATTTTACTAAAAAAGCATCATATCCTGCGCTGAAACTGTTTTGATGTCCTCCCGATGCAATATTTATAGTCGAGGATGTACGTCCTGCTATGTAAACATTTCCAGATGCGTCAGTACTGGTCGAAAATGAGGCTTCATCTACTGAACCGCTTCCATTGCCCCCATAATAAGTAACCCAGTCGAGTGAGGGATCGATTATCAGCGTTTTTGATTCGTCGTACTTTCCAATTTTGAACTGAAGGACATCTTTATTAAGCTTATAACTGGATGCAATTAATTTACCGTTTTGAAAACTTAGCGGGGCTTCTTCCTTTATGGCACCCATGGAACAGTTTAGGGTAAAGCTCCCATCTTTATTGAGTTTGATCTGCTCAGCCCATTTTGATTTAAATTTGATAATGCTTGGGTCTCCTCCAGGATGAACGACAAAATCATATTTAACTTTGGCATCTTTAATGTAAATCACCCAGTCGATTTTGGGGTAAATGTTTTGGTAGGTAATTTTAGAAAAACTGCTTAGGCTTAGGTTCTTATTACCAACAAAGTTTATCTTTTCATTACTTTCCGATTCATTTATGACTACAGCGTTCTGATTAGCGCCTACTAGCTCTAAATCTATGCGATATGTTTCCAGTCTAATTTCTTCGGCTTTCACCCTCTTGGTTGAATTTCCAAATTCTGAAAAATTGTTTGCACTGATGAAATCATCCGATAAATGAGTTCTTTTGAACTGATAGGAGAGCCCATTTTCCATTAAAAAAAGGGTAAAGTTCTGTTCGTTTAAAAGGTATTTTACTTTGTGAGCATCAGCTCCCACAACTTGCCCTTTATTCTCCCAAAATATTGTGCTGTTTGTTAATGAACTCTGAGCCAATAGGTTCAGACTTAAAAAGGCAAAAAAAGCGAAAAGAATTTTTTTCATGAATCAGCAAATTAAAAAATAATTTTAAAAAGAAATTGACCCTGCAAATCCGGAAGGATGCCCAATTTTCATAGAGATGTCCCATTTAGAATTTCCAAATATAGGCAATTTACCGTTTAATGTCAGTCAAATTCAGAAAAATGCCAAATTCAGAAATAGAATTTAGCATTAATTTTATAAATTATTTTAACAAAAAAGGAGCCGCCAGCCTAAGCTGAACGGCCCCTCAATCGAGTCACTAAGCAATTAATTTATTGTCAAAGCTTCGGGCTTACTCCATACCCTGTGCTCCTGTGTGTAGTAGAGGAAGGCAGTTGATGCAGGCGCTTCGTACTCGCCGGGGATATCGGCTTTTAGATCCAGATTGATTTCTTTCGTTTCGCCAGGGCTGAGCGATTCATAATGAAGCACTACATATCCATCGAAGATTTCGTAAAAATCGAAGGCTTTTTTCTCCTGCAGTTCTTTGAGCTGCCAAATTTGTACAGATAGTCCGGCCGGAATACCAATCATAGTCATCACAATCGGCTGATGTCTTTTCGAAACACTTTTCAGTTGAGTATTCATACGGACAGTTTCGCCCATTTTAACCTTGTTTTTTGGCAGACTGGTAGCGAGCTGCAATTCGCACTTTGCTGAATTATCAGGCATGCGGGTAGTATAAGTGAGCTCGAGTTCATAAGGCATGGCCGTTTTTGTGCCCTCGTATGCAATTTCGATGCGCTGTTCTCCTTCACCTAGGAATTTTGTCAAATCGGGAATTTCCATGTCTTTGTCACCAGCTTTGTAAGTAAGAGAAATCACTTTTTTGCCGTTCACTGTTAGTGCAAAGGTACCTCCTTCGGATGGTCTTTTGCTCAGTTTGGTGAAGCCAATGATTGCTTTGAGTGCCAGAACAGTTCCCTGAGTGGAACCATAACCATAGTAGTCCTTACTGCCCTGAATATTGCCTACAGCAGTACTCAACTGTTTGCTGTAGCCACTTGTCTTCATCATCGCCAGAGCAGCAAGCCCTGTTGTTTCAACTTTCAGCGCATTGCCTGTGGAGTTTACCACCGAGGCTTTAAGACCCATAAAACTGCCGTCAGGCTTCTGAGTTTTTACCAATTCGCGCATCAATTCATCGGCACGTTTATCCTTGACATTGTAAAGGGCGTTCACCACCAATCCAATCAGGTATGGATCTTCGCTTTTTACTGCATCGCTGTAAGATTTGTCTAATTCCTTTAAAATTTCTTTGCCCATACCGGCTTCCGTCATCGCCCATACAATGTAGGCGTCTGTGATTTCGGATGTGGCCCAACTGTGCAGACAGCTCGCATTTTTGTTCCAAGATCCTTTTCCATCTCTACGGCCAAGCAGCCATTTTACTGTTCTGTCAATCATGTCCTGATCAACTCTGTAAACCGATTTCATGTCGATAAACTGCATCATACCATAGGCTGTAAGTGCTTCGTGTGCAGGGTCGCGGCCCCACCAGTCGAAACCGCCTTCCTTCGATTCATAACCCGTTAGTCGGCC
>CANETR010000057.1 GCA_947441325.1 Saprospiraceae bacterium | reverse complement strand
TGATATTTTTCGTGCCCCTTACCTGCTACAAGAACAATGTCACCTCTTTGTGCCAGCCTGCAGGCAGCTTTAATTGCCTGTCTTCTGTCGGCAATGATAAGCACCTTCGATTTTGCATGAGCTTGAATGCCGCTTTCCATTTCTGCAAGTATAACTTCGGGCGATTCTGAGCGAGGGTTATCTGAAGTGAGTAACGCAATATCAGAATAGTTTGAGGCGATTTTAGCCATCAAAGGTCTTTTGCTCTTGTCACGATCTCCTCCGCAACCTATCACTGTAATGATGCGACCGTTTCCACACATTTTTTGTAGCGTCAGTAAGACTTTTTCCAGTGCGTCGGGTGTATGTGCATAATCTACAATAGCGCTGATGTCGTTTGTTTCATTTCTTAGATAATCAAATCTTCCTTCTGCCGCAGAAAGGTTGCTGATAAGTTTTAACACTTCGTCTTTTTCTTCGCCCAACAATAGTGCTGCTGCATAAACCGAAAGTAAATTATAAGCATTAAAATCTCCTACAAGCCTTGAATGCAGCTCTCTGCCATCTATCTCAAGGAGAAGACCATCGATGCTGTTTTCCAGAATTTTGGCTTTAAAATCGGATAAACTTTTTAAGGAAAAACCATATTTTTTTGCCTCTGTGTTCTGCAACATTACCATGCCTCTTTTATCATCATAATTTACCAGGGCAAATGCATGTGAAGGCAACTGATCGAAAAATATCTTTTTAGCATAGATATAATTCTGAAAAGTACCGTGATAATCGAGGTGATCATGTGAAATATTCGTAAAAATTGCTCCATCAAAATCCAAGCCTGCAATTCTATCCTGATCTACTGCATGTGAGCTAACTTCCATAAAAACATAATCACAACCTGAATCACGCATTTCAGCGATTAGTTTATTCAATGAAACTGGGTCTGGTGTAGTATGAGTCGATTCCAACACCTTGTCATCAATACGATTTTCTACTGTTGAGATTAGACCTACATGTTGATTCATAGCCCTAAAGAGCTTATACAGCAAGGTTGCGACAGTGGTCTTTCCATTAGTACCCGTAACACCAACTAATTTTAGCTGTTTTGAAGGGTTATCATAGAAATTACAGGCCATTATTCCCAACGCATGATGACTGTTTCCAACTTGTATGTATAGTACACTAGGAACAAAATTGTCTATTCTTTCACATACGACTATTTCGGCTCCCTGAGATATAGCCTTGTCTATATAGTCGTGTCCATCGGCATTAGTACCCTTCAGCGCAAGGAAAACTGTTCCCGCCTTCGCTTTTCGCGAGTCGAAAACCAGTTCGGATAATTCGGCATCGAGCAATTCCAAATTGCCTTTGCTTTCATATTCCAATCCTTTCATTAAATGGGTTAAACGCATTTTTAAGTTATAATTTTACTTTTATCCTAATACTAAGGTTATATTCTGAACTGCTTTTATGCTTTTACCTGCTTTCACAGATTGAGATTTTACTTTTCCTACACCAACTACTTTCACTTTCAAACGCCTGTTCTCGAGCAGATAAAGTGCATCTTTCAATCCCATTCCAACTACATTTGGCACTATATCGTCCTGAACACTTCTACCCAACAGCGTTATAGAATCATTTTCAACAAAACCTACCGACCAATCACTTTTCGAATCGTCCGCATAGGGCATATTCAGGTGATCTAAGAGTGTTTTAAGGTCATTTTTATTACCAACCTGCAGTTTTGGCAAGGTTCCATCTGTGTATACAAATTTCTCTTTATTGATAGATGAATGCGACTCGATTGAGGAAGCGTAGCAATAATCTGCTATTTTCCTAAATACAGGCGCTGCTACAATACCGCCAAAATTGCCCCACTTCGGATTTGTAACTACTACAATACAGGAATAAACCGGATTATCGGCTGGAAAAAACCCAGCAAAAGACGCACGATATTGTTTAGATTCTTTACCCGTTTGATAATCCTTCCAGTTGATAATCGCTGTACCAGTTTTTCCGGCAATTTTATATTGTGGCGTGTAAATATTATGTGCCGTACCATGAGTACTTGAAACAACTCTTGTAAGCAGATCCCTTGCTGTATCCAGCGTTTTTTTAGACGCAATTCTTTTTTTCACAGTAACCGGATCAAATTTCTCCACCAAATCGCCATAAGACCTAACTTCTTTTACCAAATGAGGTTTCATCATCTGTCCGCCATTTGCAACAGCATTATAAAAGGTCAACATTTGAAGTGGTGACATTTCCAATTCATATCCTATCGCCATCCACAGCGCTGAGATTCCCGACCAGTCCTTTCGGTTGGGGTCTTTTATAAATGGTGGACGCTCTCCGCCAACATCAATACCAGTCGGTTTATCAAGTACCATTTCGCTGAGTCTTCTGATAAACTGCATTTGCTGCTCTTTACTGCCATTGTAATATTTGTGAATAGTTTTTGCTATTCCCACATTGGATGACATTTCAAAAACATCCCCCAAAGTGGTATAATAAATACCATGAGGGTAAGCATCTTCCATTACAGCATCATAAAACCTCCATTTTCCCTTATTCAAATTAACTGTGTCATCGAGTTTAACATGCCCATCTTCAAGCAAGGCGATCATAGATGCAAGTTTAAATACAGATCCGGGTTCAATGTTCTCCCCTACAGCATAATTAAAATCCTCCCAATATTGAGTACGCTCTTTATTGAAACCTATATTTGCAATAGCCTTTATCTCCCCTGTTTTTACATCCATTACAATAGCACAGCCATGCTCTGCTTCGTAAGTTTCGAGCGCTTCAAGCAAAGACCTTTCGGTTATATCCTGTATGTCAACATTAATAGTTGTCAGAATATCATTGCCTGCTTTTGGTTCTACATTAGCAATATCATTAACCGGCACCCAAATGTCCTTGCCCAACTGTTGCATCCACATCAGTCCCTCTTCGCCCGAAAGTACATCGTTCCAATATCCCTCCAATCCAATAGCCAATGTGTCTTTATCATTTTTCTGACCCTCGAGTACCCTATTGTAACCTATTGTTCTATTTGCCAACATTTTAAAAGGATATTGTCGCTTAGACATTTCCATAGTTATTAGTCCGCTTTTCATTTTATTACCCGAGTTGAATATTGGGTAAGTTTTTACTTGCTGCAACTCATTATAACTAACATTTTTTCTAATCAAGAAAAATTTATCTTTCGACTCTCTGGCCCTTATTAACTTATCTCTTAATGCATTAGCTGTTAAATCTTCATCAATAAAACTTGACAAAAGCGTAGAAATAGTATCGAGATAAAAAACAAAGCTATCTTGGTTTGGAATAGTCAGGTCCCAATTTAACTGATAATATGGCAGCGATGTAGCCAAAAGACTTTTCCCGTCATCTGCCAAAATATTACCCCTTGCAGCTTTTACAGGCCTTTTTCTTATGTGCATTCTATCGGCCTGTTCTCTTAGCTCAGGCCCCTCTATGATTTGAAGCGTTCCTATACGTAATATGATTATAAAACAGCCTAGCAGCATGACAAACATCACGACATAAATCCGCCATAGGACTTCGTTCCTGCTTTCGACGGTTTTATTTTGATTGTTGACAGACATAATTGCTTTTGCTGATATTTATTTTTTACTTTTTTCTACTTCTATTTTTTTGGGCTTACCAGATAAAGGTTTTAGTCCCAAGTGACCAACTTTTTCAAAAACTCTCGACTGCATACTTTCATACATCAATTCTGACTTTATGGTGTTGCTCTTCCAGCTGGTTTTTTCCAAATCGCTCTGTAAAAACTTTATTTCCTTAATCACTTTTAACGCATAGTGTGAATTTGCTATATATATAATGCCCAGAAAGGCCAGAAAAAAAATAAAGTTTATGTTTTTGAAAATATAATATGCACTGATATTCAGACTGCCGAAAAAGGGAGACTTAGAGGCGCTTTTTCTGCGGCGCTTCTGCAGTTCTTCCTCTGCCGGTTTTTCCACCTCTATGGGTTTAAATCTGTTCTGTGCCATTTTTTATACCTTTTCTGCAATTCTTAATTTTGCCGATCTTGCCCTATTATTTTCATTGATTTCATTTTCAGATGGCAGAATCGGTTTTTTATTAATTGCTTTGAGCGGACATTTAAATCTTCCAAACTCATCTTTTTGGGGCTCCTCTTCAAAGCTGCCGTTTTTTATCCAATTCTTTACCAATCTGTCTTCCAATGAATGATATGTCAACACCACCAATCTCCCACCTGGTTTTAAAATTTCAGTTGCTTGAACCAGTAAATCTTTCAAAGCATCTATTTCTTCATTTACTTCCATTCTCAAAGCCTGAAAAACTTGCGAAAGATATCTGTTTGCTTTACCCATTACGTAGGGTTCCATAATTCTCAAAAGATCTGATATTCTTTCAATTTTCATTTGCTGTCTTGCCTGAACTATTGCATTTGCAAGGGTTTTGGCATTCCTTACTTCCCCATAAAATCCAAATATATTTTGAAGTTTTTCTGCACTATATGTATTCAAAATATCTTTGGCAGTTAATTCTCCCGATTGATTCATTCTCATATCCAGCTCCGCCTCGAATCTAAAGGAGAAACCCCTTTCTGCCGTATCGAACTGATGAGAAGAAACTCCAAGATCTGCTAATATTCCATCCACTTCTCTTATGCGCTCCAATCTTAAACTCTGTTTTAAAAACCTAAAATTGAATGGCAATAATCTGAATCTACTGTCTGATGGTACATTTTCTAAAACATCTTCATCCTGGTCGAAAGCTAAAAGCCTGGCATTTTCACCCATATTAGCAAGCATTGCTCTACTGTGTCCTCCCCCTCCAAATGTCACATCGACATAAATCCCGTCAGGCTTCATTTCAAGCCCTTCAATACACTCTTTAAGGAGTACCGGATTATGATAAGTCAGTTCTTCCATTTCCTCCTTGAATTTTTCCCATGACCTCTTCTGCTAGTGCTGCAAAATCGTTTGGTTCGTCCCCTAAAAGATTGTCATACTGTTCTTTTGACCAAATTTCGATTCTATCGAAGTATGCAAAGAGGATTACCTCTTTATCTACCTCTGCATAATCGGATAAATTTTTGGGCAATAGCAATCGTTGACTATTATCAATTTCCATTTCGGTTGCTCCTCTAAAAAAGTATCTGACAAAATCACGATTCTGTTTCACGTATATATTAAGCTTCTGAATTTCTTGTGTAATTGCTCCCCAAGCTTTTTTAGGATACAAAACCAAACATTTCTCGAAGCCACGATTGAGGACAAAACCCTCCTCTACCATACCCTCCAGTTGTTTCAACAGGGGGGCCGGCATACGTAGGCGACCTTTGTCATCAATTTTACAATTATATTCTCCGAGAAACTGAATCATTTTTCAATTTGCATTCTTAAGAAAAAGCTAAAAAACAAATATCAATATATTAAATATCAGTGACTTATGTTAATTTTACATTTATCACAAATAGTTTATATATCAGCAAATTGCAGATTTTGCCATAAACTGAATGCTAAATTATAGCTTTTTCCCACTTTCTCCCACTTTTTCCCACAATTTTTCCTTTTTTTTTAATTTTTTTCCATCAGACAAAATTTTCCCTCCATGCTGTTTCAAAAAAACAGCACTTATTTAGACAAAATCTTGACAGTTAAGTGGTTGGGAAATAAAAAAAGGGCAGTATCTTGACCGAGATACTGCCCTTATGAGAGACCAATTTTTTTAATTGTGGTTTTGAGACCAAAAAAGCTTTTTTAAAGCTTGACGAGGAAGGGCGAGCTTTTCCCGCCCTGTCGCCATAGATGAGTCACAAAGTGTGTTTAAGAGAGAGACCACAATTAACACGCATCTTCCTGAATCGACCTTCGATGGATCGTCAATATTGATTTTTCTTTACTTTTAACTTCATTTTCAGTTTCTAAAACTTCTTCAAGTTTTTCGATATACTGTTGTTGTGTATTTGAAAGCCTTGTCAGATAACCTATTTCTTTCTTCGCATTATCAATCGTTTCTTTCATCGCTTTCAACTGTTCTTCCAATCTATTCAAATCCTCCTTAGCTTCAGAATATTTCTTGGCATAGCGAGAAGCCTGTTCAAGTGCCCATACTATATCCTTTTCTTTATTATCCATGTTCTAAGAATTTAGTTGACTATTACTTAATGTTAAGAACCGGTTCGACTTAATTTCAGAGCAAGTTGTTTTTCCATCAACTGTATCTGTTTTTCAAGCAATTCAATTGTTTTTTCTAAAGCTGAAACCTGACCTTTGAGAGCACTTATGGTATCATTTTTATTTTCAATCTGTTGCTTTAAGCCATCCTGTTCTTTGTCATCTTTAACAGTAAGCGCCAAAAGATCTTTTTTCCAAATTGGTCCTTCTCCCATGAGCAACCAGCGCTCGTTAAGTTCAGGATAATGTTCTAAAATTGAGCAAATAATAACTGAGGATGGATTGGTACCTCTGACTATCGAGGCAATCGTTGAAGGATTTTCGCCGATGATGTCGGCGAACTTTCTTCTTGATACGCCTAACGCCATACATAATACGTCTATCCTCTCCCCAATTTGCATTATTTCACATAAGTTTAAACAAAATTTTCACCAATTCGAATGGAATACAACACAAAATTAAATAATATTTCACAACCTGCAAGAAAAATTGAACAAAATTTCATAAGTTTTAAATCTTTTTTCACGCAACACATATTTTTAGTTGTACAATATCCCGAACAGTCCATCTTTTTAACAGCATAAAAATATTATAATCAATGTTTTATGTACTGTGCGTTGTTTTTCGGACAAGGCGCATAAAATTTGATAATTTTGTGTGAAAAAATATTATTCCATTTTTTTTGAACAAAAAGCTCAAAAAATTACGTTTAACTTGCAAACTGCCCTAAAAAAATCTAACTTTGAGCTCTATTGACCTTATATAATACAACTGGTTTTGAGATTTGAGTATCTAAATCTCAAAACCAGGAATGCACAGACCTTAATATTTAATAATAAAAAGCTTTTATGAGACAACTTAAGATTACAAAATCTATAACCAACAGGGAAAGCCAATCATTGGAAAAATATCTACAGGAAATTGGCAAAGTAGATTTGTTAACTCCTGAAGAAGAAGTAGATTTAGCAAAACGAATTAAAGCAGGGGATCAGGTTGCACTCGAACGCTTAACAAAAGCCAATCTTCGATTTGTAGTTTCTGTTGCTAAGCAATATCAAAATCAAGGACTTTCGCTTAGTGACCTTATCAATGAAGGTAACCTGGGTCTTATTAAAGCTGCACAAAGATTTGACGAAACCCGTGGTTTTAAATTTATCTCCTATGCTGTTTGGTGGATTCGCCAATCTATTCTTCAAGCTTTGGCAGAGCAATCACGTATTGTTCGCCTACCATTAAATAAGGTAGGCTCACTCAATAAAATAAACAAAGCTTTTTCAAAACTTGAACAGGAATTCGAACGTGAGCCCTCTGCCGAGGAACTTGCAGAAGTTTTAAATATTGCATCTGACGAAGTTGAAACAACTTTGGGTGTTGCTGCTCGACATGTGTCTATGGACGCTCCCTTTGTGGAAGGTGAAGATAATTCTCTGCTCGATGTATTGGAGAATAAAAATACTCCGAAAACAGATGCAAGTCTCGAGTACATGGAATCACTCCGTAACGAGATTGAGCGCTCTCTTTGCTCTTTGACAGAACGTCAGCGCGATGTAATTAAACTTTACTTTGGCATTAGTCACGAACATCCTATGTCATTGGAAGATATTGGCGAAAGATTTGGTCTTACCCGTGAGCGAGTTCGTCAAATAAAAGATAAGGCAATTAACAAATTGCGTACTTCAACTTCAAAAAGCAAATTACTCAAGGCTTATCTTGGCAGATAATTTACACCTTATATATATGCCCGGTGAACATTGACTTGTTCACCGGGTTTTTTATTTTAATTTTGTACTATATTTCAAACAACCTTTTTTATATAAAACAATGCCAAGGCCGAAAAAATATCCCTCAACAAAAGCAATTGCAAAAGAAGTAGCTAAAACACTGGAGGAATTGTATCCCGAAACACCCATTCCCCTTGCGCATGAGGATCCTTACACGCTTTTGATAGCTGTTTTGTTATCAGCTCAATGTACTGATGAGAGGGTAAATAAAGTCACTCCTTTGCTTTTTGCAAAAGCCAATAATCCGGCCGATATGATACAATTGGATGTGAAAGAAATTGAATCTATCATCAGACCATGCGGACTATCACCTCGTAAATCAAAGGCAATCTATGATCTTTCGGGAATACTTCTTGAGAAATACAAGGGAGCTGTCCCTGAATCTTTTGAAGCATTGGAAGAGTTGCCTGGAGTTGGGCATAAAACAGCATCAGTCGTTATGTCACAGGCATTCGGCCACCCTGCCTTCCCAGTAGATACACATATTCACCGTCTGGCAAGACGCTGGCAACTGAGTGAAGCAAAAAATGTAGAACAAACTGAACGAGACTTGAAAGCACTTTTTCCAAAAAAACTTTGGAACAAGTTACACCTGCAAATTATATTTTTTGGCAGAGAATATTGTCCGGCAAAACTTCACAATCCTTACTCCTGCCCTATTTGTTGTCGTTTTGGACTATCAGAGCTTTTTGATGAGCAGGATGCTAAAATGTCGAAAAAGACGAAAAACTAATTTATAGATTCAGCCACTCCGATTTTTGCTTCAATGTTATATCTCCGATATTATAAGCATAAAGTGCCGCTGGCACAAAACTGAGATGAACACTGTCTATTTC
>CANETR010000056.1 GCA_947441325.1 Saprospiraceae bacterium | reverse complement strand
CTCCTCTTTTGCTACCCTTCTTCTGTTAGGTTTACACAAATATCTTAGACTAAGCGCAATACCATTTTCAACAATGCTTGTGTAAACTGTCGGAGTAAGCTTTGTATTTTGAATAAAAAATTCACCGGACAATGCCTTTAACTCTTCTTCTGCATGTTCATAAATTTGAGGGGCATGTTTTAAAAGAATCTCCTGTAACAATCCTTTTGCTTTTCGCCAATTGCTTTCATAGGTAATATAAACCTCTGTTTCGTCCCAAATGTAATCGACTAATGCGTTATAATTCCCAATCACGGAGGAGAAAACCCTCATATTTGGTATGTGTAGTATTCGACCCGTACTCTGATCTCCATTTACCCAATTACCAATTTCAACTACGCGAAATTCATGCAATGAAATGTCAACCACATCACCAACATGCTTGTCCACTTCAATTCTGTCTCCGACTTTAAATGGCTTTCTAAATACAATATAGTACCATCCCGCCATGTTAACAATCGGATCTTTGAAGGCGATTGCCAAACCCGCAGAGAGAAGCCCCAGGAATGTTGCAAAGGATCCAAATTGGTTTGACCAAAGGAAGGCTATTCCTACAAATGCAAGTCCATTTGTAGCATATGAAATATTTTTACGCCAGTTATATCTGGCCGTTTGAGAACTTTGAATTTTATTAACCGAACGAAGTAGTATTCTCTTTACAATCCACTGAACAAGGAAGATCAAAACCGTTAAAACAACTTTTATTTGAACATCTGATAGTCCAACATGAAACAGGTTCCTCAACCATTCTATAAAATCATTCATATTTATCTATTTTCTAACTTTCAAAGATTTTATTTGTCTGTTTTTTTAAGCAGGTTTAAATCTATAACAAATGCATCCTTGACCTTATATTTCTGTTTGACACTACTACAATAGCTTTCCGCTTCTTCCTTGGTAAAAAATGGTCCCATGATAATTTTGTAAGTAGCCTTGGTATCAACTTGATCAACATAGACTAAACCGCCTTTAAACCAATTGTTTTGCAGGGCTGTAAGCTGTTGTATAACTGATTCATAGCTACTGTATGCCGCCACTTGTACCCCCCAACCTTTTGGCTCCAATTGCATCACCTGCATTTTATACAAGCCACCTTTTTCAATATCGGAGGCCTCTTGTATAATATTCAGGCCTGAGCTTTTTGCGGGAGTTGTTTTTGTATTTTTTCTTGTATTTTTCTTATTGTCCAAAACCTCAACCTTGACTCTGGTTTCCTTAACCATGCCCAATTCAGCCGCTGCATTTGATGACAATGCAATGATTTCTCCTTTAGCATAAGGTCCTCTGTCTACAATTGTAACTTCAACCGATTTGTTTGTTTCCAGAACAGTAACCCTTACCTTAGTTCCGCAGGCCAATGTTTTGTGCGCTGCAACATTCTTTGTTTTATCGTATTCCAATTCGCAGGCAGTGATCTTTCCTGGCTGTTCATCTTCCATTATTATCGCATTTCCCAGCTCTGAGGGCAAGGCATCTGAAAACATATAAACAATTGAAAACAAACTTAAAAAATATACTTTAATCGATAAAATCATGTTGATTATTTATTTGTTATTTTATTAAAAACAATGTTATTGAACATCTTAAAAACTAAGTCCTTTTGAATAATTACCTGTTGAAGGTATATAGTTTAACCCAAGTCAAAATTATGCTTAAATTTTAAAATCTCCTCATACAAACGATGTGTCGGCAATCCAACTACATTATAATAAGAGCCTTCTATTTTTGAAATTTTATTCAACCCAATCCATTCCTGAATCGCATAGGCTCCTGCCTTGTCATAAGGCTTAAAGGTATCGACATAGTAGCAAATTTCGTCAAATGATATTGGCTGAAAAGTTACATAAGTTTTCTCCGAAAATTCAGCATTCCATTCTAAACCCAAAAGGCGAACTGCAGTCATTACATAGTGTGTTTTTCCAGACAATGCGCTCAGTATTCTAATGGCATCTTCTCTGTCTCTTGGCTTCTCGTAACTAATCCCTTCACATATTACTGTAGTATCGCAGGCAAGTATAATTTCTGTCTCATCATTTAAAAACCCTGCAACTGCCTTTGCTTTTTCATGAGCCAAAAAAGGAGCAATCTTGTCCACAGCTAAATCGCTAGGATATCGCTCGTCTATGTCTTGGTGGACTACGCTAAAATCGAAACCCATTTCTTTTAACAACTGTTGTCTTCTGGGTGATTTTGAACCTAATAAAATTTTTAATGTTTTCAACTTAGATATTGGGTTGGGTTTTAAAACAGTCAAAGTTTCGCAAATATGCAAATTATATTAAAAACAAAGGTAGAAAAGGATGTAAATACTGTTTTCGATGCTTTTGATCTTGAACTTTTCAAAAAATTAAAGCCTCCGGGAATTGGGCTAAAGGTATTGAGATTTGATGGTTGCAAAACAGGCGACAAGGTTGAATTGGAATTAAATTTTGGGCTATTTAAGCAGAAATGGAAAAGTGTCATTACTGATTCTGGAGCAGACGAACATGGTTTTTATTTTATAGATGAAGCCTATGGCAAGGACCTTCCATTTTTCCTTAGCCACTGGAAACACAGGCATATTATTGCAAAAGAAGGCGAGGAAACAGTCATTACTGACCACATTAACTTCAAATCGCCCTGGGGGCTAAGTTTTTTATTCTACCCGGCAGTATGGCTACAGATGGCTATGAGAAAGCCCGTTTACCAAAAAACATTTAAAAAAGAATCTGACCAACGCCAGTAAGCTTATACCTCCTCTGTTTCCAGATCATACTTTTCTGACAGCTGTTTTGATGCTTTAGCACCCAATTCCCTCAATTTGGCGGTTCTACTTACGAGATTATCTTTTCCATTGACAAGTCGATGAAAAGATGCATGATAGGTATTTTGAACATGCTGAATTTTGTCTCCAATCAGTTCGAGTTCTTCGATAAAACTTACAAGTTTATCATGTAAAAGTCCACCCTGTCGAGCTATTTCCAGGGCATTTTTACTTTGTTGTTCCTGTCTCCAGAGATTCGAAACGGTACGCAATGTAGCCAATAATGTGCCCGGGCCTAGCGGAATAACATTCCGCTGCATAGCATCATACATAAAATCGTTTTCTATCTGCATTATAAGATTATAGGCAGGTTCAATTGGAACAAACATTATTACATAATCGGGTGATTGAATTCCATTCAATTGCTGATAGTTTTTTACACTCAGTTCGTCCACATGCCTTTTTATGGATTGTAGATGTTCTTTCAAAAACTGATTTTTTTCACTGTCTTCAGTTGAACTGCAAAACTTTTCATAGGCCTTTAAACTAACCTTTGAATCTAATATCAGATGCCTGCCCATAGGCAAATGTATGAGTAAGTCAGGTTGCAATCTTCTTCCCTCCTCGTTTAAAAAAGATTGTTGAACCATATAATCCCTGCCCTTTGTAAGTCCGGAAAACTCAAGAATTCTTTCCAAAATCATTTCACCCCAGTTTCCCTGAGTTTTGGAATCTCCTTTCAAGGCCTTTGTCAGATTTTTAGTCTCATCCGTTACGAGTTTATTCAGTTCGGTAAGGCTTTTAATTTGCTCCAGCATAACTGCTCTCTGCCTATTATCATCTACATAAAAATGTTCAACTTTCTTTTCAAATTCCTGAAGCTTTTCTCTAAATGGACTAAGTAGCATTCCAAGTTGCTCATGGCTTTGTTTCATCATTTTTTCACCTTTTTCTTCAAGCAGTTTGGCGGATAGCAGTTCAAAATCCTGCTTTAATTTCTCATGCATTTTATTTGTTTCATTTTCATGCGCTGCGCTTTGTTCACGGTGCAAGTCAATCATCTGTTCTTGGGCTGCAATAACCCTATTCAATTCTATTAGCTCAGCGTTTCTATGCTCAATTTTATTTTCAGCATCGATTAACCTTTTCTTATGATCTTCAAAAATTGATATTAACACATAATCTGTCTTGACTTTTTCCAAAGTCAGCAAATTTCTACTTTTGAATTTCACATAAAGATAGCCAATGGCAAATCCAAGCAAAAGGGCGACTAAACAGACTATATTTTCCATGACTTTTATCTTCAAACTGGTTTTTTAAACAAATTGATTCAATAATATAATTAAAATAGTTATATTGTCACCAAATATATTACATTATTTTCTCCTTTGCCAATTAATTTCTCCTCAGTGAAAGATTTTTTTAAAAAAAATCATTTTTTTTGATTCGAAATAATAAAAAATTAAAATTTTCCTTACCTTTGCCACGCTTTAGAGCTAACAAGAAAAAAAATAAAGTTATGAACGATTTATTGAAATACGTACAACAACAAACTGCTCGCGATATTAGCAGCTTCGATTTTTTCAAACCCGGAGACAATCTGTCTGTAACATACAAAATCATCGAGGGTGACAAAGAACGTGAACAAACTTTTCGTGGCACAGTAATCCAAATCAAAGGAACTGGCGTGACTAAAACTTTCACTGTAAGAAAAATTTCTCACGGTGTTGGTGTAGAGCGTGTATTCCCATTTAACTTGCCAACATTGGTAAAAGTAGAAAATCTACAGAAAGGCCGCGTTCGTCGTTCAAGATTGTTCTATCTTCGTGCTGCAATTGGTAAAGCTGCCCGCATTCGCGAGAAAAAGTTTATCAAGAAATTGGACAGCTCACTCAAAGGTATCAAGCGCAAAACTACTTGGCCTTGGGAAACTGAGAAAAAATTTGGATAATACCAATAAAGATAAAAATTATAAAAGTCGCCTTTCGGGCGACTTTTTTCGTTTAGACAATTTGCTTTTTTTATTTTTCTTTAGCCAATAACTACCAATTTGAAAAAGCTCTGTTAAAAACATCTTCAATGATTTGGTCATAAATCTCTTTGACCAATTGATTTTCAACAGCGCTCAGGTCTGCATCGGCAGCAAAATCTGCAAATCTGCTAAATGAAGGCGACCAACTTTTTATTTCCTGTTTTTCGCTCTTACATTCAATATCCATTCTTATTGACAGTCGTTGAAGCCCAACAGTCTGTCCCGGCTGAGGCGCAATTGGGCTAATCTGATATCCTGTAACAGCCCCTGAAAATTCGATATCGCCTTTGGTATCGCGATATTGGAGCCTAGTATCATTTAAAATCCTTTGCTTCAATTTTTCTGAAAACTGCTGTCCAATGGTGGGGGGTGCGTTTCCTGCAGTAGTTTCGAATTGCGCTACAGAAAAAGTCTTCACATCGGAACTAATATCATAGGCATTGAACCTAAAGGTGCATGAACCTAGTAGTAAAAAGATTATTATAAAAAATGGGAACCGCTGCATAATCATTAAAATTATATTGATATCAACTTTCTTGACCACAAAAATAATAAATTTTATCAAGCTTTTCATTTTAATGAAAGACAACAGTGGTACATAGCTAGAATTGATAATATCGAATTCTAATAAGGCTTAAACATCATCAAAAAATAGCTTAGACGGAGTCAGGGCCTATTCCTTAGGACAAGGGGAATAAGCCAAAAAAGTGCAATAAAAAACCTTCAGGAAAGTGTTCCTGAAGGTTTTTTTACTTAATGTATTATCATTGAATACTTATTTAAACTCATTTGCCCATTTAGCTCTTTCATCTGATGAGAAAGCCCAGGCAGCGCCATTATTTTCAACTGTATTGAACATTGCATTCCATGAATCTGGAGATACAGACTGTTCAAGGATAAGATTTCTACGCATTTCCTGAATGATATCCAAAGGATTGATGAGCACCGGACAAGCTTCAACACAGGCATTGCAATTGGTACAGGCATGTAGCTCTTCAGTTGAGATATAATCGAAAAGAGATCTGCCATCTTCATAGTTCTCTGCAGTCAATTTACTGCTCTTATCTTTCTGATCTGCTCTAATAAATTCGGTTTTATTGGCATCAATATTTTTGCCGATTTCATCTGCCCTATCGCGAACATCCATCATTATTTTTCGGGGCGACAATTTTTTACCTGTAAGGTTGGCCGGACAATTTGCCGTGCAACGTCCACACTCAGTACAGGTATATGCTGCCAAAATCTGCGTTCTGCTTAAATCAAAAACATCGCTGACTCCAAACTTAGGAATTTCTGTTGATGTTGACGTTTCGGCACTTGGATTGAACATAGAAGCAACCTCTTTTTGAATTGATTCCATATTCGCCATTTCTCCCTTAGGATTGATACGGGCAAAGTAAGTATTTGGAAAGGCCAGTAGAATATGAAGATGTTTTGAAAAAGGCAGATAAGCCAAAAATGCAAAAACTACCATAATATGTCCCCACCAGCCAATACGCTCGGCCAAATGAAGGGTTTCGTCTGATGATCCTGACCAAATGCCTGAAATTAAGCCACTGACTGCAAAACCATACTCATTTTTATGCAAAGCCATATCAGCCGAGTTCATGGTAAAAATGCAGGTCACCAAAACTATTTCTGCATAAAGAATAATGTTAGCATCGAGAATTGGCCAGCCATTGAGTTCTGACTTACGGAAACGAGGAATTTTGAGCAGGTTACGTCTTGAAAGGAATGCAAAGGTAGCTAAAAGTGCCAGCAGGGAAAGAATTTCAATAAAACTGATAATAAAGCTGTATAAACCACTCAATAGTGTGTTTTCATGCCATAGTTTCCAAAAAATTCTATGTTCACCAAGCAGGCCATCCAATACTATTTCTATTAATTCAACCTGTGTTATAAGAAAAGCTACATATATAAACAAGTGCAAAACTGCAGCCACTGGGCGTTTGAACATTTTTGACTGCCCAAATGCCACTAGTAACATATTTTTCAATCGTTTTCCGCTATCGCCCGAAATTTTTTCCGATTTGCCCAAACGAATGTTTCTTGCCAGAGCAGCATATTTAATGTAAGCAAATGCTGAAATTGTTAAAAGTAAAAGTGCAAATATAATTTGACCTATCATAATTCAATTTTTTTTGTAAATTTGATTTCGATTGAAATAAAACCGATTTCCGAGAAGATTTGTTTAGAATGGAAACAGAGTCAAAAATAAACTATTTTCAATAAAAACAAGCAGGCAATTCTCTATTTTTGGAATTGTAAATCTAAATTACACAAAGGTCGAATAGTACCATGAAAATTATTTTGTTAATTTTTGCTGCTTTGATGCCCCTTAGCATATTGGCTCAACAGAACGATTCTCGTATCAGTATCGATCTTTACAGACTATTTGAAAAAGAAAGGACTCAGACCCAAGGTAATCTTCCCTTGTTAGTAAAAGGTAATATCAATGTCGTAAAAGCCCTTACAAACTCGGTTAATGGTAAATTCAAATATTCAGTTGGCGATATTGCATCGGTTAATTTACCCATAAATGCTATTGGCACTTTCTTAGAGCACTCGGCCATAAAAAGACTTGAATACCGCGATGTAAAACCTTCAGAGTTGTTCTATGAGGATTCGACAGCTGATTTAAACAATAATTTACGACCTGTACACAATGGCGAAGGAATGCTACCCTATGGCTTCAGAGGAGAATCGGTTGTTTTGGGAATTATTGACGATGGCTTTGATTGGCGACATCCCGATTTAGTAAACAATGACAGCAGTACCAGAATTCGTTATCTCTGGGATCAGGCACATGTAAATCCAAATTTTTTCGAAGATTTTTATGCCTACGGTTCATCTTGGAATGACGCTGAAATAGATTCAGGCCTGATTACACACAATCCAAATACTCACGGTTCACATGTTTTAGGAACTGCTGCAGGCAATGCAAGAGCAGCAAACAAATACATTGGCATAGCACCAGAATCAGAAATTGTAGCAGTAGCAATCGATGAAAATGGCGGAAATTTCCTGGGTGCTTTTGTAGATGGGGCGCACTATATTTTTTCTAAAGCAGATGAACTGAATTTACCCTGCGCTATCAATTCAAGTGTAGGTACTTATTATGGTTCTCACGATGGCAGAGATCTTTACAGTGCATTGCTCGATTCTATTTTGAGCGAAAAACCCGGCAGAACACTTGTACAGGCAGCTGGCAATGCCCGACAGTTCAAAATACATTGGCAAGCACAAAATAATACTTCTACAGACAGCTCAAGAGTTTGGTTTCAGCCAGTGGCTCCTATTGCAAAAACATTGAGTTATTTGTATGCCGATACTGCCGATTTTAATAACATGAATTTTTCATTTGAATGGATTGACCGAAATGATTTCAGTGAAAAAGGCAGAACAGGCACTTATAATATCAGCGACTTCAATCTCAATGGGCAGCCGGGAATGATTCGCGACACACTATTTTACATAAATGGTCAAATGGTGTTGCTGACTATGTATGCCGAACAATTTGCCGGGATATATGAACTCTATTTTGAGATTTCCAACAGTCAGAACACCACAGATTATTGGCAATTAACACTAAGTGGGGCTGGCAAAGCCGATGTTTGGAGTAATCAACAGCTCATGGGACTATCTACCATGCAAATGAATGGAAATAGATCCTTTTACAAAAACCCTGATAGTATTCAAACAATTGTAGGATATTGGACCTGCTCCGAGAATGTAATTACAGTCGCTTCTTACCAGAATATGGCCTGGATGGAAAATTATCATGGCGATACAGTTGCACTTTTCACTCAGGGCGCTCTCCCACCCTGCATTTCACATTTTTCCAGCCTAGGCCCTACAAGGGATAACAGGCAAAAGCCCGATCTAACTGCTCCGGGTGGTCAGGTAATGTCGGCGGCAACAATTAACGCCCTTATCAATTACAGAAGCAGTGGTTTTCCATATATTGACAAAGATGGATGGCATAT
>CANETR010000055.1 GCA_947441325.1 Saprospiraceae bacterium | reverse complement strand
CTTCTACTCCAGTAGCTTGTGCAGCAACGAACGTGACATTAGAAGCCAGCCCTATTGGTGGTGGTGGTCCTTATTTTTATAATTGGGATGGTCCTTTGGCCTTCACTTCAAATATTCAAAATCCAGTTTTGGCTTCATCTACTGCTGCAATGTCTGGATTATACAATGTAACAATTACCGACAACTGCGGTGCAACAGCAACTGCTTCTGTAAATATTACAGTGAATGCCTTGCCTTCAGTTTCTGTAGTTGCCTCTAACAATACCTTCTGTACACCTGGTGGAACAGCCGTAACCTTGACTGCAAGCGGTGCAAGTTCATTTGCATGGTCGCCTTCAGCTGGTCTTTCAACTACTACAGGTTCTACAGTAAGTGCTACCCCTACAACAACTACAACTTATAATGTGGTTGGTACTGATTCACTCACAGGATGTACTATTTCTATACCTTCTGTAATTACAGCTTCACCGTTTGTAAGTATGAACAGTGTTGATGCAACCCTTGATACAGTTTGTATCGGCGGCAGTACTGTACTTAGCGCAAACGCGGGTGTTACCCTCAACTATTGTGCATCTACACATGCCAGTGGTTGTTCAGGAGATGATATCACAAACGTGACCTTAGGTTCTATCAACAACCCAACAACCGGTTGCGGTGGACCTACCCGTCAAACTTTCTTCCCTGCTGGACCTACCACTACGACTACCTTGTCAGTTAGCGGAGGAACCTATACCTTGAGTGTATCATTCGGTACAGATGCCAATCAATACTTCGGTGCATGGATCGACTTCAATCAGAATGGCACATTCGAAGTGTCTGAGTTTTTGGGTGCTTCTGCCAATGCAGGTGCAAGCGGTACAACATCAATTACCTTTACAGTTCCTGCTGGTGCGGCCAATGGCATTACCCGTTTACGTATTGTGGGTGGTAATGACCTTCCTGTAGCTTCAAACCAGGCCTGCGGTGCTTCATCGAGCCCATGGGGTGAAACTCAGGATTATCCTGTAACCATCACTGGCGGATTCGATTCATATTCTTACACATGGTCGCCTTCCAGCTTCCTCAATGTAACCAATAGCGCATCTGTAACTGCTTCTGCAGTGAGTGCGGCAACAACTTACAATGTTACTGCAACTTCAAACGGCTGTTCAGCTAGCGGCACTATTTCTATTGCTATAAGCAATCCATTCTCAAGTGCTACCGCAAATCCAACTACTTGTTTGGCTAACGATGGTTCTGCAACTGTTTCATCAACTAATGGTGTTGCGCCTTACAGTTTTGTTTGGTCAAACGGAGCAACTTCGGCAACTGTTTCAGCTTTGGCTGCAGGTTCATACACTGTAAGTATAACTGATGCTATTGGTTGTCAGAATAGTTTAAATATTAATGTTAATGCCAATAATATTGCATTAAACAATACAGCCAATACAACTGCAGCTACCTGTCTTGCTGCTGATGGAACTGCGACTGTAAGCACAAGCAATGGTATAAGCCCATTCAGTTACCTCTGGTCAAACGGTCAGACAACTGCAACTGCTTCTGGTCTTGCTCCAGCTTCATATACTGTAACTGTGACTGACGCTAACGGTTGTGTTGGTACTTCAGCTGCAACAGTTTCAACAGGTTCTGGTAACCTTGGATCAACAATCACAACGGTTGCTGCCAACTGTATTGCTGCCAACGGTTCTGCTACACTAGTAATTGCTGGTGGAACAGCTCCATTCAGTGTATTGTGGTCTAACGGTGCTACCGGTACTACTGCCTCAGGTTTAGCTGCAGGTAACTACTCAGCTACTGTAACAGATGCAAATGGTTGCGTAAGCAGTGCTAGCAACTTAGTTAATGCTAATCAGGGTACACTTAGTGCTACTGCATCTGCTGTAAACTCAACCTGTACTGCTGCTAATGGTGCTGTTTCTGTAAATATCGCAGGTGGTACTGCTCCTTTCACAACTTTGTGGAGCAATGGTGCTACTGCTACGAATGTTAACGGACTTGCAGTTGGTACTTATACAGTAACTGTTACTGATGCAAATGGCTGCGCCAGTTCATCAACTTCAACAGTGACTGCTACATCAGGCACCTTAGCTGTTTCAGCAGCTTCAACAAACACAGTTTGTACTGCTAATAATGGTACTGCAACTGCCACAATCACAGGTGGTACTGCACCTTTCTCTACTTTGTGGAGTAATGGAGCAACCGCCACCTCGCTTAGCGGTCTGTCAGCAGGAACTTATTCCGTAACTGTTACGGATGCCAGTGGTTGTGTAAATACATCTTCTACTTCAGTTGCCGTTAACTCCGGCAATTTAGTAGGAACAGTTTCTACTACCGATGCTACTTGTTCGGCATCAAATGGTACTGCAACTGCTACTAACACAGGTGGAACAGCTCCATTTACTTATCAATGGGGAGGAGGACAGACTACCAGTAGTATAACCGGATTAGCTGGCGGAACTGTATTTGTGACTATTACTGATGCAAATGGATGTCAGAGCCTAGCAACTTCCAATGTTCAAATCAATTCAGGCAATCTTGCTGCTACTGCCGCTTCAACAAATGCAACTTGTTCAGCTGCTGATGGCACAGCAACTGTTACAACTACTGGTGGAACAGCTCCTTTCAGTTTTGTTTGGAATAATGGTCAAACAAATGCTACTGCAATCGGACTTGCTTCAGGCGCATATTCTGTTACCGTATTTGATGCAAATGGATGTGGTGCGCTTGCAAACACTACTGTAGCAGTTGGAACTGGTTCACTGACAGCCTCAGCTTCTTCTACCAACGCTACTTGTTTAGCAACTGACGGAACTGCTACTGCAACTGCCAATGGTGGAACAGCTCCTTTCAGCTTTGTTTGGAACAATGGTCAAACCGATGCTTCTATCAGCACTCTTGCTGCTGGTTCATACACGGTGACTGTAACAGATGCCAATGGTTGTGCAACAACTGCAAATACAACTGTAGGTACTTCAAATGGTAATCTTGCCGCAACATCAACTACAACTGATGTAACAACATTTGGTGGTAATAATGGTGCTGTAAATATTACAGTAAGCGGTGGAACTGCTCCATACAGCTTTGTATGGTCGAATGGTGCTACAACTGAAGACTTGAATGGTGTTGTTGCTGGTAGCTACACTGCGACTGTTACAGATGCCAATGGTTGTGTAACTACACAAACAGCAACTGTAAATCAGCCACCGGTTGCAATTGCACTTAACGCTAACAACTGGTCAGCTGCTATCTATCCGAATCCTTCAGAAACTCAAACTATGGTTTCTGTTGAATTGGGAACTATTGCCAATGTTCGCATCCGTCTTATCAACAGCCTTGGACAAATCATCCAGACTGTAGAATACAGCGATGTAATGAATGTTCAACACAGTCTCAATGTTTCTGAATTGCCTGCTGCCATCTATATGGTGGAAATCACAGCAAATGGTATTCAAAAAACACAAAGATTGTTAGTGACCAAAAAATAAGCAAGATCTTATTTTAAATATCATAGGAGTCGGCAGCAATGTCGACTCCTTTTTTTATTCACCTATCCTACCAAAATAAAAAAGACCTCCCGAAGGAGGCCTAATAAAAAACAAGGATGAATGCTATTTATCTTCTAAATCTTTGCATCAAACCTTATAGATTGGAAGCAGGATTTCGGTTTCTTTTTCAAAAGAAAATGCACGCGGCATTTCTTCATGCATCATTTTATTACTTTGTTACCGCAGCTCGTCATTTTTTTTTAATTTTTTTAAAAATAATTTTGATTAGCACAAAAAAGCCTCCCAAATGTGGAAGGCTCCTTGTGATTAAGCGTTAAAATATTTTTTTTATGCTGTCATTATGCAATGGATTTCAATAACCCGATAACATATTCTTTATTTTGAGCTGCAAACTTATTTTCAGATACTGCCTGACTTAAGTATCTCTCTTTCAGTGCTAAGACTGAAGCTTTAAGTATTTCGAGATTCGTTTGCTGGCTTTTCATTTTTATCTGAATTTTGGATTTTCTTACTGTTTGTTTGTTTACATTTAATGTTGTTATCATAAATAGTGTTACCTTATTTCGAAATATTTTTTAAAAAGAAATTTTTAAAAAATCATACAAAAAGAGCCTGACTATATTTTAATCAGTATCATTATATAAAATTAGGCTTATGAAAATAGCATCCTTGTTTTTCCTGTTAATTTTAGCTTTTTGCGCCTGCAAAAGCACTAAAGTTAGTTCTGGTGAATCAAACATTAAAAGTTCTATGAATATGAACTACTATATTCTAAAAGTGGGAGAAAATTTATCTGACTTTGTTGATCAAAAAATCTGTTTTGAGGCAAAAATATCAGAAATCCCTGCTCAGCATATGATGAAAATGTCGTTGAACGAAGGTGAAGAAGAAAAGCATGAATACCTAGATCCTGATAGCAAATACAAAGGCAATCAAATCGTCGGATATTTTTACCCAAGTAAAGTCAAATTCCCAGAAAATAAAAAAGCTGCCATAAAAGTGTACGGCAGCCTTCATGCTATAAGTGGAAAAGGGAAAGGTGGAGGAACCCACAGAGAATATTATCTCGATTTAGATAAGGTTGAATCTTTGGATTAGTTATTATTCTACTACAACCTTATGTGTCCAGCGACGAGAATCTGTTTCAAACTGAACAATATAAATCCCTTTTGCTTTGTTTTCCAATTCAATTACTGAGTTTTCAGAACTGACCTGTTTAAAATTTTTATGGTAAACCATTTGACCCAGGGCATTATATACTTTACAACTGATATCTTCTGCCTGCTCAAAGTATAGGTTTATATTGAAAGTTCCATTGTTGGGATTTGGAAAAACTGAAGACTCGAAAGAGGAAGGCATTGAACTGTTGACATCGGACAATACACAGGCTGATGAGCTCATGTTATCATCAACATTTTCTTTGTTTGGCCCTACAATAAATGGATAGTTGATAAAATTACCAAACTCAGATCCAAACTCTTTTACTGGAACAAATAATCCAAACTGTGGTACAAATCTGGTAATTTTAATATAGCCCGATCCTGCTGCCGGGTCTGCCCAGTAAGAAAGACCATCTTTGCCACTGTCTGTTACTTTCAAAGTGTAACAGCCTCTAGGGAAGCCAATTCTATCGGTATAAAGTGTATTTGATGCCAATGTACCAGCAGCACGCTGAAAAACAATATTTCCATCGCCATCGAGCAGCTGATAGCCCGTTTCAGCACCAAAATTATTGGTACCCAATTCGATATACATCGTATCGATATTGTGAATGACAGGCATATTATAGCCTGATGAGGCAGCATTGTTGAAGGAGTATTCATCGGCAGTTCCATTCACTCCTATAATTTCTGCATAGAATTTCTGATTGGAGAAATTGGCATTCACCCAATTTACATTAGGCAGTTCAATTTCTGCCTTTTGAAGAGAGGCTAATGACCCCGTCCAGGTATATTGACATTCGGCAGCCCCATCCACTCTGTATTGAAATGTAATAGAAGTAAGTGTGTTGGAACCTGTATTCTGCACCAGTAATTTTGGTTTTCCGCATACTGGATTCAAACGGCTATAAGCGTATTTGTTGGATGGAGAGATGATATCTAACAAGTAAGCATCATTGGCAAAATTATAGGGTCCATAATAAACAATCCTTGAATTGACTGTATAAACCGGAGCCTGATTGCCAGTCCAGCTATAGTTCTGCATATCGAAATCTATGCTATTGCTGCCATTCTGGACAAGACTGCCCACTTCAAATTCATCGGTAATTGCTCTTTCGCCCGGGCACCAGCCTGCACGATCGTAAAGCCAGGTACCTCCCTGAGGATAAATGGGGTTAGAGCCACAATCGTCCCGCCAGATATTGGCAGAACCAGCATTATTGCCATTGATTTTAACGGTATAATTCCTGATACAAAATTCAGCACAGTTGTAATTATTATCGAAACCATGACCGGTGATGGTAGAGAAAACACGGGCCGAACTAAAAGTAGCAGGTGTTGGAATTGTTTTGCTGTTGAAGAAGTTTGCCTCGAAAGCTGCGGAATTATTATAGGTAGCATCGCCCTTATAGATATTCTCAACACCTAAAACATTTCGGGGTGGAGTGCCCTCGATGAAGGCAAAACGCAGACTGACACTGAACCCACTGCTCCAGCCACTGTAAAAAGCACGAACAGTGACAGAATCACGCAGCAG
Source organism: Saprospiraceae bacterium (assembly GCA_947441325.1). Classification (GTDB taxonomy): domain Bacteria; phylum Bacteroidota; class Bacteroidia; order Chitinophagales; family Saprospiraceae; genus Saprospira. Next base: position 2,770 of record CANETR010000055.1, on the reverse strand, counting down.
ATCTTTCAAATCGGTGACATCGAAAACAAATTCACGCGAAAAGCTATTGCTTAGCATACTGCCATAGGGCGTAATAACCCTACCCATTTCAAAAGGCTGCATCACTTCATAGACATTCCACATTGTGTCCAACACTAGTGGCGACTGAGAAAGCGTATCAAAACCAGTAACGGTAGAATCGAACTGTCCGCTGGGGTGCATCAGAAAAATTTGAGTGGTGTAATCCCAATCGCTGCAACCTCCACTGGCACAACCTAATGTATAATGCATCCAGATTTTTCGATACTGTTTATTCGGATCATTAGGGAATACCCCTACCCTGTCGTAATTGGCATACCAGGTCATATCGACCAGATTGTGGACCTGTACAATGGTAGTATCACCCTCGGCTGCGCTTAGTTTACCCAAGAGGAAAAGTGACAGAAAAAAACCTGCTAAAATTCTCATGATTTTTGAATTTTGTTTAAGATTGAATGGTCATATAATTTAATCCGCACTTAAATAAAAAATCTACTTCCCCCTTTTCAGCTCTTCCAGGGCTTTGAGGATATCTTTATCTTTTTTACTGACACAGCGATAATAACCTTCGCTGCGGAATATCTGCTGAGCAATTTGGGCTTTTATACTATGCGAAAACTGCGATTTCGAAAGCTGCATGATTTTATCATTTTTTTCTATTTCACCTTTTTTTAATGCAAAGGCAATAAAATCATCAACCATTTTGGCATTAACATTATAGCTGTCAATAAATGAATTAATCGAGCTGTAGCTTGAGAATGACTTATAATTGGCATCCATATAGCGATAAACAAAATCGGGTATGAATCTAGCCAATCTAAGGTGATAATCGTTGTACAAAATAGTATCGATTGGTACAAAAATATCGGGAATAATCCCGCCGCCACCGTACACTATTCTACCTCCGGTCGTTTTATAGGCGGTAGAATCAGATATTTTAATGCTATCTCGATAGCTTAATTCGCCACTTTTATATCTGAATTCAAAATCCTCTTCATATTCATCGCTTTCTCCTTCGCGATATGGGCGCTGAATTAATCTGCCGGAAGGTGTGTAATAGCGGGCAACTGTAAGACGTAGAGCAGAACTGTCACTCAAATCGTACTGTTCCTGTACAAGTCCTTTACCAAAAGATCGGCGTCCAATGACGATTCCTCTGTCATTATCCTGAAGTGCGCCAGCTAAAATTTCGCTGGCCGAAGCTGAGCCTTCATTTATCAGCACGGCAATTTTACCTATTCTGAAATAGGCTCTGCCATTCGATTTATATTCTTTTCTCTTGTAACTGCGCCCTTCCGTATAAACCAGTAACCTTTTGTCATCAAAAAGTTGGTTTAAAATATCAGTAGCTTCATTTAAATAACCGCCCGGGTTGCCACGCAAATCAATCACAAGGTCCTTCATGCCTTTGTTCTTAGTTAAATCTTCGAAAGCAATCATAAATTCTTTGAAGGTTTGACCACTGAAACGGCTAATACGAATATAACCTGTTTTTTCATTTAACATGAAAGATGCATCGATACTTGCCATAGGTATTTGGCCACGGGTAATTGATACTTTAACTGGTTTATTTGTTCCTCTTCGCTTTATTTCAATTTTTACGGTGCTTCCGGCTGAACCTTTCAATTTATTAATCACTTCAGTATTTTTAAATCCTTTACCAGCTAAGGTAGAATCATTGACTCGAACAATTCTGTCGCCCACTTCTACGCCGGCTTTGTCTGAAGGTCCTCCAGGAATTACTCCAACCACTAAAATTGTATCATCGAGCATAAAAAATTCTATCCCTATGCCATCGAAATTACCTTGAAGCGATTCTTTAACACCTCTGATTTTATCCTTAGAAATATAACTAGAATGAGGGTCTAGTTTTTTAAGCATACCTTCTATTGCAGCATTTTCCAGCGCATAAGGGTCTATTCCCTCCAGGTATTTTGCATCAATAAATCTCAATACTTCCTCCACTTTGGTCAATTCTACCACATTGCCGTTTGCATCTGTTACTCTGACAACTGAACGGTTTGATTTCCCCAAACGTAGTCCGATAAACAGTCCTGTAGCCAACATAACTGCCATCATGAGGGGAATCCATACCGTGAATGGATTATTGCTTTTTCTATTTTGAGAAGTAATATACGTTTGTTTTTTCTTCCCCTCTTCGTTTTCGGGATTTATATGATCTAAATTATCAGTTGACATCCGTTTGGTTTAATTATTATTACATTAAATAAAATTCAATAAAAATGATATTTGTTTGAAATTTATTCAATAAAATTTATTTTTGTTGATATTCTTTAAATTTATGCCGATATTCTATCCTATTCTATTATCAAAATCAATTTAAACTGCCAAGTTAAGAAAATATGATTAGAGAATGAAAGATGAAAGAATGAAAGATTGAAAGAGGAAAGAGGAAAGATTGAAAGAATGAAAGGGAAAAGATTGAAAGAATGTCTCGTCATACTGACGAGATGAAAGAGGAAAGAATGTCTTATCCTAAAATAGGTTTACACAAAATTAGTATTACATCTCTGTTATGACTTAAACTATAAGGACTGTCTCTGGGAATTTTTGTAACAAGGTTTTTTTATTCAGACCATCTGATAATCTGAATTCTGACCATCTGATAATCTAAATAATGAACAAAGAAGAACTTGATGAAATTGACCGTAGCATTCTAAACGAATTGATGCAGGATGCTAATACAGCTTATGTCGATATTGCAAAAAAAATACATGTTTCGGCTGGTACT
>CANETR010000054.1 GCA_947441325.1 Saprospiraceae bacterium | reverse complement strand
TGTCAATGCCGATGAAATAGCAAGAGGTTTGTCGCCCTTTCAACCTGAAACGGTTGCTATTCAGGCCGGACGCCTTATGTTGAAACGGATTGATGAACTTATGGAAGAAAAGGCTGATTTTGCATTTGAAACAACTCTGGCCTCTCGTACTTATGTAAATACAATTAAACAGGCAAAGGAACTGGGATACACCGTTACATTGTTGTACTTTTGGTTGCCCTCACCAGATATGGCAAAGAATCGTGTAAAACAAAGGGTATTGAGAGGTGGGCATAATATTACTGAGCAAACTATCATCAGTCGTTATTACAGTGGAATTAAAAATCTTTTTGAGTTGTATATGAATAAAGTAGACGAGTGGGCACTTGTTGATAGCTCAGAAATCAACTATAAATTGATAGCTTCCTCAAAAAAAGGGCTTAATAATATCTTCAACGAAACTTTATTTCAGGAAATTAAAAATCAAAGTAAATGAATTTTAATAATTTTGATGATAAGATAAATAAAATCATACAAGGCTGCCAACGCGCCTTCGAAAAACTCCTGGCAGAGGAAAAGCTACGCGACGGAGAACTGGTATTTGCCGATGAGGATGGTATGCCCATCACTGTAAAAGCCCGCGACATTGAAGCTTATATGAAGCAAAAGGCCGAAAAAAAGAAAAAATCCTGATTGGATCAATGCAAAAGCCCCGAGGAAAAAATCTTCGGGGCTTTTAATATTGATGATATAAAATAATTAAATTACGATATAATTTCTGAAAGCATTATAATATTTAGTAGATTGATAAATAACAATTTAGACTTGGCAATAATGCTTAGTGAACAAATCTATTTTACATCAATCTGTATCATTTCGCTTTTTCCCATGTCGGAATTCAGAATGATTTCTTTGGAGAAACCATCTGTTTCAATTAGAAATGCTGCAGTGTTTGGCGGGGTAGAGCCGGTATTCTCTGCCTTCATTACCAAAAAGTTTTCTCCAGGGTCGAGATTCAGATAAAAGCTGGTTCGGCATTTTTTTACTTCCAGATTTCTCACAATCCATTCCCCATTTAGGCTAAGCGAAATAATATCGCCATCTTCAACATTATTATCCCAAATGCTGACCTTTGTTTTTTTATTCGGTATGGAAATTTTTTCTTTGAGGGCTATGCTTGTTTTCTCAATTTCTTTGGCTGCAACGTTTTTGATTTTGTAGGAAATCTCAAAAAGAACATTGTTGATGCCTTTATCCCCGTAAAATGTAGCAGCGTTGTAGTCTTTTTTCCATTTCCCGGGTCTGTTACATTTGTAGCTTATGATTTCAATATTATCAGGCACAAACCAGCTATAAGTAAATTTATCAAAACCATTTTTGCCCCCTACTATTCCATAATTACCGTCTGAGGTTACTATTGAATCATTTTTAAAAGTATAAACGCCATCCTTAAACGTAGTATTTCTTGAAATATCACGATGCATCAAATAAGAATGATTATAATCTGGGGGAAAAACAATTTTAAGAAAGTCAGTTTCGTCTTTAAGCAAGACTTGATCTGAGGTAAAGCTCAATTTTACGTTATCACTCACAGACTTCCGCGCCAAATTAATTGAATTATTTAAGTTAAATGAATTGCTGTTACTTACATCATATCTGTATACGCTCATACCATCACCCGATAAGAATGAAAGCATGTCTTTTTCGTTAGAGGCTGAATTTCTGAATGAAATTGAATTCTTTGACATTTCTTGTTTTTGTAAATCAAATTCAGTTATTAAGAACTCTGAAGTATTATTTAAATAAAAAGTATAAACGGCAATATAGTATTTATTATCAGCGGGATTTTTTGCCAAACACCAATTAACCCCTTTTTCACTAATGTAATTCCATTTTTCAACCTGTTCAAGGTTTAAGGTGTTTTTAAAATTGATAGAATCCAGCACTTTTTCATAACGAGTAACATTGAACTTAGAGTTATTATTACTAACAACCATATCAATTGTAGCAAACTCCCATACATTACTAAAGGTTTCAATGCCATTCTTTTTTTCTACTATTTGACCATAGGAAATGCTGAATTGGATTTGACCCTTAGCAGAAACAGAAATAAATAACTGAAAAAGAAATAGATAGAATAGGATATTTTTCATAAATAAAATTTTCAACAGTTTTTTAATCAAAAAAAACAGACTGATACTTAATGTATGCAGTCCGTTTAAATTCGATTTTATGAAACTTAATTATGCCTTTGCATCTGCACCCGCATCAGCTCCGGCGGCTTCGGCAGCAGCGCGGGCTTTATTGATGCGCTCCAGTTCTTTATCGATATAATAAAGGCTTTGAGAACCATCGCCAATGAGACGAATTTTATCCAAAATTTCACGAACCAAAGCTTCCTCTTCGCGCTGTTCACCTACATACCACTGTAGAAAAACGGTGGTGGCATGGTCGTGACCTTCTTGGCTGAGGGTCATGAGTCGGTTGATGGAATCTGTTACATGTTTTTCCTGTTCATAAACCATTTTGAAAATAATCTGAATGGATTCGAATTCTGCAGCGGGTTTGTCAACAGCAGGAATAATGGCCTCGCCATCCATATCATTAATGTAGTGTACAATTTTGAGCATGTGCATGCGCTCTTCATCAGACTGTGCATAGAAAAAAGCCGCACAACCACGAAGTCCCTGACGGTCGCACCAGGAAGCCATAGAAAGGTAAGTAGCCGATGAGCTTGCCTCCAGACTTATTTGGGCATTGAGTGCATCCTGAATATTATTTTTAAGCATAGAAGTATTTTATTGAATAGAACAGTAGCGAGCTTAGTTAGTTCAACTCAGCGAATAGGGATTTTTAATTGTGCTCGCCTGAAAGTTGTATGAGCAGGTCAATATTTTCAACCAAACCCAGTGCAAGTGAATTGAGCGAGGCTTCCAATTCGTTTTTATCGAGGTTTTCAAGCTCCAGGGTGTCTCTGAAAATAAGGTGTTTGCCAGTTTCGTCCAACACATAGGCGCCATAAACCAAGCGGCGGTTTGCTTGTAAGAGTTGTTTCCAAAGTTCGGGATTATCAACGGAAACATCGACCAATTTTTGTTCAATGACCAGGAGACTGTCTTCACAGTCCAAAACCATATTGTTCACACCATTGTCCTCGTTGTTGATGACAAAAATCTGTTCTTCGGGAATTTCTTTGACAATCTCATAACCAAGATCCAAAAGATAGTCTTTTACTTTGTTTGAATAGTTCATTATTTTTGGTTTTGTGATTTCTAATTATTTTCAAGCCGAAAATACAATTATTGTTCAAATAAATCATTTTTTAGTTCAAATTTTAGCAAATTGAATTACTTAACAACATCAAAAAAAATTAGAATTTAATGTAACCAAAATACATTTTTGAGTTATGTATTACAAATTCAAAAACTTCGACTTGTGAAATCTAATACCTTGACTTTTCTGCTATTGCTGATACCATTTTTGCTTTTCTGTCAATCAAAAAAACAGGAAAAAGTAGCAGAGATGCTTTTTCGCTATGATGTTAACAGTTATAAACTCGATGCTGATGAACTTTCAAAGCTTGACAGTTTTGTGAAAGATGTAAACTCCAGTGAGCGCTTTGTGGTTATTAGTTCGGGAACCGATTCAGTCGGAAATATGGTAAATAATCAAAAACTTTCCGAAAATAGAAGTAAAACGGTCATGGATTATCTTCTAAAAAAAGGATTTGCCAAGGCCAAAATAAAGATAATAAACTACGGAGAAAGCAGTCCTACTGCCGATAACAGCAGCGAAGAGGGCAGAAGAAACAACCGTTACAGCAGGGTTGAGCTTTTCGAAGAAAAAATAAACCTGGAAAAGCATATCAGAATCAGTGCAACCCTCAAAGATGATGAAACAAATCTGCCAATTGCCGATTCTATGGTCCTGGTCTTTCATCAGGAAAATCCCGATACCTTTTACAGCGATAAAAAAGGTAATTTGCAAATCATAGTGCCTGACAGTGTCAAAGCTGTTGATATTTTTATAAAGGACTACTTTTTTGTAACGGTCAGAGTCGATAAGGATAAAAATAGAGACCTTAAAATTCAAGTGCCGGTTAAAAAAGCTAAAATTGGAAACAAAATTAATTTTAACGACATCATTTTTATTGGCAATAAAGCCATTATGGTTACCGGTTCCTATAAAACATGTGATAAAATAACACGCTTCCTGAAGTATAACCCGCAAAGATATGTGGAAATAGCAGGGCATGTTAATGTTCCAAATAGCCCCAAAGTTAGTGTTGATAGTCAGGATTATCTATTATCTGTGCAAAGGGCTAAGCGTGTTTGTGAATATCTTACCGACAAAGGAATTGCCGAAGATAGGCTCATCGCTAAAGGCTATGGAAATTGGCAAATGCTTTATCCTAAAGCAATTGCTGAAGAAGAACAGCAAAAAAACAGAAGGGTAGAGGTGAGAATTATTAAATAAACATTTTATGTTGAAGATGGATCATTGAGTATTATTTCAGAAGTAAATGCTTGTTTTCATTTAGTTTATACAACAGTAGATTCCCCAGCTTTCGCAGCGCTTTTTCCAAAGTTCGAGGGTTTTTTCATCGCTGCAGCCTTTTAATTGTATTCTTTTGAGATTTTTCAAATGTCTGAGTCTTGCGGGAAGTTCCTTCAGTGGCGTATCGCTCAAGTCTAGTTCCTCCAGGGAATTTAGGTCATAAATCAGCTCGGGCAATTCATTCATCAGGACTAGTTTGCAGAGGCGAAGTTTCTTTAGATTGGGTAATTTCAAAATAGCACCCACTAAGTTTTCTATTCCAGCGTTTTCGATGATTAGCTCCTCTAAATAATGTAATTTGTGCATGCTAGCGTGAACTGCTGAAATGCCCTCCAGATGTAAGATTTTAAGCGATGTAAAATCAAATATTGCTTCGGGAAATTTGACATTTTTGCCCAGAACTATGTGTAGTTTTTCCAATTTTTTTAAATCGCAGGCTTCAAAAAATAAATCATGCCTGCAGTTGATCGTCAGCAACTTGAGCTCATCCAATTTTTCAAGGACCTTGGGCAATTGAACAAAATGATTAGAACTCAAATCCAATGCAGTAAGCGAATGAAAAGCGGCAAATGCTTCAGGTAAATTTATTAGTTGATTGCCTGATAGATTTAGCCTTTTCAGTTTTTTAAATTCCAAAATAATTTTGGGAAACTCAGTAAATTGATTGTTGCTTAAATCTACAATTTCTGCCATTTCATTCAAAGCACCGAAAAAGGAGGGAATCTGCTCAAGATTCATGCCATTTAAATCAAGCCCATGTTCACTTATTTCTGCTTTTAACCTGGGAAGACTGTAAAGTTTTTTCCTTTTAGTTTCCATGAAATTGCAAATTTCCAATAGATCGTCCAAATACTTGTCGGCATCGAATCCAACTGCTCTGCCCTGTGCTAAGGCCCTGTAAATCCTGCTTTCTTCACCACTCAGTATTTCATTTTTGATATGATCGATATCGATGAGCTTCATTTGTATAAGCTTGTAATGAACAAATTTTGTACCTTTGCATCCTTGGCAAAAATAAAGAAAAAAGGGCATTATGAATTGGATCTGTAAATATTTTGAAGAGCTGTCGCTGAAAGAACTGTACGAAATCGGCCGACTAAGACAGGAAGTTTTTGTTTTGGAGCAAAATTGCCCCTATGTCGATTTTGATGGCAAAGATTATTTGTGCTATCATCTTATGGGAATGGATGATTTGGGAAAGCTTGTAGCTTATTCAAGAATTGTTCCCCAGGGGGTTTCTTACGATGATTATGTATCTATTGGCCGGGTTATTACCTCCGAGACAGTTAGAAGATCCGGACTAGGGCAGGCACTTATGCAGGAATCAATCGAGGCCTGTGAAAAAATATTCGGTATAAGGGATATTAAGATTGGTGCCCAAAGCTATTTGTTGAAATTTTATAATTCCCTTGGTTTTGAATCGAATGGCATTGACTATCTCGAAGACGGTATTCCGCATACAGAGATGATTAGGAAAGCTGATCGGGGCTAATAATTTGGAATGCTTTGTCTTCTCTTTCAATGCCGAAAATTTTACAGACAAGGACATGAAGCGCTATTTTGATGTCAATCCCTTTTTCGGCCTTGTTGTACAATTCCTCTAATTCCTTTTCAAAATTAAAATACAGAAGCGGAATTGGTAGATTTTCCAAATGACTGCGCAATACTTTCACCGAGTTGAAAAGTCTTTGATAAAGAAAACTGCAAATGGGACTATTGAAAAAAGCAGCCAAGGCTTTTTGATTAAATCTGGAATCGGGAATAAAAAAATTGATACTGTTCAAAAGCAAAACACCTTTATCGTCCGCAAGCATCTGTAATTTATCGGAGATAAAACGGTAACAGATTTTTGGACTTCGGTACAAAGCCTCGGGGGCCGACTGTTGAAGGCTTTTAGGATTGAATTGTATAAAATTTCGGGCTTCCCTAAAGCCAAATGGACTCAGTTCCTTACCGGTAAAAATTGCTTCAGTGCCTTTTTGCTGTATTTTTGCTAAATGTTTGCCATTGTTACCCGTCACAATGCCTAAGCCAAAAATCGCTGCCTTTGTCAAGTTTGTATGTGGAAGGGAGAGTATTTTTTCAAGTAAATGCAGCTCAGCAGTGCTTTTGATTGCGGGTGGTCTGAAATTGTTTCTGCTAAGCAAGATTGCCGAAAGCTCAATCTCCTCATTATTGCGAAGAACTTTTACCGCAGCATTTTGAGCTTTGTCCAACTCCAGCCTGATTACCTTAGACTGCACACCTTTAAAGGCATTGCCAAAATCTTTTATTTTAACAGCTTTTTCAGATTCAAAAATCTGCTTCCTAACAGCAAGGTGCGAATCGACATAAAGAAAAGACTCCGGCAGTATAAAGACCAGCCTGCCAATGGGGCTTAGTTTCTTGAGTGCCTGACTTAATATAATATCGAAAGAGTCGGCATTTTTCCAATCTGAATTTTGTTTTAAAATTGCCTCCTGAGTGGACTCTTCTCGTACCGCGCCCCAAGGGGGATTGGTGATAATAAAATCAAATTCTTTAGTGCATTGCCAGATAAGGGCATTTTCACAACTTGTAAAAACCGATATATTGGTATCATCAAAGAACAAAGCAAAATTTACTTTGGCAATGCGCAACGCAAGGTCATCGACATCTTTGAGGTGAATTTCTTTTGGCGGCTGCGATGGATCAATCATACTGAGCAGAATAGTTCCTGTGCCGCTGCAGGGGTCGAGAACCTTAGCGCTCGATGGAATTTTCAGATCATTCACCAAAAATGAAGGGGTAAAAAAGGCCCCCAATTTTGATTTTTCGCCCAAACTGCTCATTGATTCGTACACCGCGCCTAAAAAATCAGGCTCATTTTTCGGAAGAGTAAAACTTCTGATAGAATTAAATAGCCCCTTGATGTCTTCAGCATCGCATTGGCTGGCCCAGTCTCTTAAGAAATTGGAAAAAGTAAGGCTATCGGATTTAATTTTTTTGAAATCAGGTTTTTCTTCTGTCTGACCAAAAGAAATCAATCCTCTCTGTTCCAATGCCAAAAGGCAGAGGGAAAACATCGAAGCAGATTTGCTGAGATTCTTTAGCTGAAATGCAGCGAGTAGTTGTCTTAAAAGAACTTTATTTAAACTTCCTTCAACAGTATTGAGTTCTTGTACAGACTGCTTACTTTGAAAACGATTAGCCCTGCTGGTTAATTTGCCGCTCAGGTTAATATCCGCTACAATTTGTTCATAATCACTGTCGCTGTAGCCTTTTTCCTCACTTGAGTAGTCGGGAATGAGTCCGGTTTTTACCCAATTTGAGATAGTGGCCCCTGAAACGGAAAGTACCTTGCGGATATCTTCTTTTGTTTTCATTCGAAAGTGTCGTCCCGACGGATGTTAGCGATTAATTAAGCAAATATACAATTTCAAACGAAGTATGCTAAAGAAATGCTTTCAAATTTTCCTTAAAAGAGGAATTGATATAAAAATTTTGAAAAATGCAGTTTGATTGTAAATGATCATAATTTTATTTTTGATTATTGGCTATATCTTATATCTTTGCGGCAACTAATCATAGTAACAATTAATCACTCGAAGTCCAACAACATATTATGTCACAAAACATCGGACACATCAAGCAGATCATCGGACCTGTTGTAGATGTAAGCTTTTCTGGAAAAGACTCAAAGTTACCTGAAATTTTGAGCGCATTGGAAGTAATACGCCCCAATGGTGAGAAATTAGTTTTGGAATGTCAAAAACACCTTGGAGAAGATAGCGTACGTACTGTTGCTATGGACTCTACCGAAGGTTTGACTCGTGGTATGAAAGTGTATGACACCGGAACTACTATCTCAATGCCAATCGGAGATGAGATCAAAGGTCGTCTTTTCAACGTTGTTGGAGATGCAATTGACGGTCTTCCTCAAATTCAAAATTCTAACAGAAAATCAATTCATAATAAACCGCCTCGTTATGAGGATCTGAGTACTTCACAGGAAATTCTTTACACAGGTATCAAGGTTATCGACCTTATCGCTCCTTATCTAAAGGGTGGTAAAATCGGACTTTTTGGTGGTGCAGGTGTAGGTAAAACCGTATTGATTCAGGAGCTTATCAATAACATCGCAAAAAAACATAAAGGTCTATCCGTTTTTGCAGGTGTTGGTGAGCGTACACGTGAGGGTAATGACCTTATGCGTGAGATGATTGAAGCCGGAATCGTAAGATACGGCGAAAAATTTAAACATTCTATGGAAGAAGGCGGATGGGACCTCGCTTCTGTCGATAAGACAGAATTGGCCGAGTCTCAGGCTACCTTTATCTTCGGACAGATGAATGAGCCTCCCGGTGCCCGTGCCCGCGTTGCTCTTTCAGGACTTACTATTGCTGAATATTTCCGCGATGGTGATCCCAACGAAGTGAAAGGTCGCGATATCCTTTTCTTCATTGACAATATCTTCCGTTTCACTCAGGCTGGTGCCGAGGTGTCTGCACTTCTTGGTCGTATGCCATCAGCGGTAGGTTATCAGCCTACA
>CANETR010000053.1 GCA_947441325.1 Saprospiraceae bacterium | reverse complement strand
GTAGCTTTGTCCATAGCTGTCATACGGGCACCGTGCTCAGAAGCAGTACTGTCAAGTATAGTTTTATGGAACTGCGTTTTAAGAACTGCTGGAATAAGGTAGTTTAAAAATTCAGACTTTTCAGGCTCGAAGATAAAATCATGACTAAAGTTTCCTTCTTTTACTTCGGCTTTAGCAATCGGCAAAAACTGTTCAACCTCATATTCCTGAACAGCTGCATTGCGAAAACGTGCGTAGGCAATATCTATGGCATCGTATTCCTCATTTGTAAAGGCTTCCATTAGAAGTTCTGCTACAGGAATAGAATCCTGAGAAGAAAATTCCTTACCTACCAATTCCACATAATCTGTAATGAATTTTGCTTTTGGCAGACGTTTAATTAAAAAGTCCTTACCTTTTTTACCAATAAAAAGCAGGGATAAGTTTCCAGCTTCGTATTGAGCAGCATACTTTTCAGTTACCGTAGCAATTGTAGCTTTTATAACATTACTGTTAAATGCTCCGCAAAGACCACGATTTGATGTAACTACTACAATACAGACGTTTTTTTGGCTACGTTCTACAGCATAAGCAGAATCCATATCATCCTCAGAAACAGTAGCGACAATGTTTGAAAGCATCTCGTTCAACTTTTGAGAATATGGACGCAACTGCTGAATAGCCTGCTGTGCGCGGCGCAGCTTTGAAGCTGATACCAGCTTCATAGCTTTGGTAATCTGTTGTGTTGAAATTACCGACTGTATTCGATCACGTACTTCTTTTAAGTTTGCCATTTGGCTTGGTTTATAGATGTAATAAGGCATCAGCACAAAATTGGAACTGATGCCTTAAGAAATCGACTTATTTAAACTGTGCTGAAAGTTCCTTGGCGAGTGCTTCTACTTTTTCAAGATCAGCATCATCATATTTACCTTTACGGAAGTTTTCAAGGATATTTGCATGGCGTTGTTCCATGTTAAGGAGGAATATTTTCTCAAATTCCTTCACCTTATTCACAGGAACATCGCGGAGCAGACCTTTAGTACCACAGTGGATAATTGCAACCTGTTTCTCAACTGTTACAGGAGAGTACTGAGGTTGTTTCAAAATTTCCACATTACGTGCACCTTTGTCCAAAATGAATTTTGTAGCAGCGTCGAGGTCAGAACCGAATTTAGCAAAGGCTTCAAGCTCGCGATATTGTGCCTGATCGAGCTTTAGCGTACCCGATACTTTTTTCATTGACTTAATCTGAGCCGAACCACCTACGCGAGATACCGAGATACCTACGTTGATAGCGGGACGAACACCGGCGTTGAAGAGGTTCGATTCCAAAAATATCTGACCGTCAGTAATTGAAATTACGTTGGTTGGAATGTATGCAGAAACGTCACCAGCCTGAGTTTCGATGATTGGAAGTGCTGTAAGCGATCCACCACCTCTAACAATCGGATTGCCATTGTCGTCTTTAGCCTCTTTGAGTGAGGCAGGAAGGTCATTCATGCCACGTGCAATGTCATCATTTGCGATAACTTTTGCAGCGCGCTCGAGCAGACGAGAGTGCAAATAGAATACGTCACCAGGATATGCTTCGCGTCCTGGAGGGCGACGAAGGAGCAGAGATACCTCGCGGTAAGCTACAGCCTGTTTTGACAAATCATCATAAATAATCAATGCAGGACGACCTGTATCACGGAAAAATTCTCCGATAGCAGCTCCGGCAAATGGTGCGTAGAACTGAAGCGGAGCAGGATCTGAAGCAGAAGCTGATACGATAACAGTATAAGGCAATGCGCCATTTTCTTCAAATATCTTAGATACCATAGCTACTGTAGAAGCTTTTTGGCCTACTGCTACGTAGATACAAAAAACTGGTTCGCCACGATCATAAAATTCTTTTTGGTTGAGGATGGTGTCAATAGCAATTGCTGTTTTACCAGTCTGACGGTCACCGATGATCAACTCACGCTGACCACGTCCGATTGGAATCATGGCATCGATAGCCTTGATACCAGTTTGAAGCGGCTCATTTACCGGTTGACGGAAGATTACACCAGGCGCTTTGCGCTCTAATGGCATTGCGTATCTTTTTCCAGCAATTGGACCTTTACCGTCGATAGGCTGACCAAGCGGATTAACAACGCGGCCAAGCATACCTTCACCAGCATCGATAGAAGCGATACGGCCAGTACGTTTAACTTTGTCACCTTCTTTAATTTTTTCGGAAGGGCCCATCAATACTAAACCTACATTGCTCTCTTCAAGGTTCAATGCAATGGCCTGAATACCATTGTCAAATTCTACTAGTTCACCGGCAGCAACATTTGAAAGCCCATAAACACGGGCAATACCGTCACCGACTTCTAATACGGTACCCTCTTCTTCCAGGGTGGCACCGGTACCAAAACCGGTAATTTGCTCTTTTAAAATTGCGGATATTTCGTCCGGCCTAACGTCAACCATATGTTAAAAGTTTTTGATGTAAAGATTTTCACTGAATTTATTTCTCAACTGATCCAATTTATAGGCAATGCTGGCATTATAAACCCTGTCTTTGAACTGTAGAATAAAACCACCAAGTATTGACGGATCTATTTTAGTTTTGAGTTCAACCTGAGATTCTATAATTCCTTTTGCTTTGAATTCCGAAAGAATGTTGTCAATAGTTTGGCTGCTCAGTTCAACTGCACTTGATATTAGTACTGTAGAAACATGTTTTTCTTCATTATAAAGCACATGAAAGGAAAGGCAGATGTCATTCAAATAAGCTTCGCGATTATGTTCGGCTATAATCATCAGCGTTTTAAGTGTAAGATTATCTACTTTCTGACCGAAAACAGCATTGAAGATATTTTCTTTTTTCTCTTCGCGAATGAGTGGATTTTTCATTACAGCACTGAAGTCGGGAAGTTCTGCAACTTCACGAACATACAAAATATCCTGATGGACTTTATCTAATTTTCCTTCATTTTTTGCCAGATCGAAGAGTGATTTGGCATAACGGGAAGCGATACGAGCTATTGACATGTGTTAGATGAAAGATGAAAGATGAAAGATGAAAGATGATTTTAAAAAATTAAGCATTGGTGATTTCAATCTAAAGACCAATCTTGTTTTTTTATGTAGCATCTTCAAGTCTAGAGTCTTATAATATCAAAGTTTAATTGAGATTGCTTTGCTTCAGCTCGCTTACTTTACGAGCTACAAATTCCTCATGTTTACCCTGCAATTCAGTCTGAATAATCTGCTGAGCTATATCAACTGACAATCTTCCAATTTCATTCAATAATGTTACTTCCATTTCCTTGCGGCGGTTTTCAATTTCACTTTTTGCAGCCTCTAAAAGTTGACGACTAATTTCTTCAGATTTGGCTTTAGCCTCTTCGAGCATATTATCACGAATTGCTTCTGCCTCACGGATAATTCTTAGACGGTCATCAGCTGCTTGGCGCTCCATATTTTTCTGAGCTTCCTGAATTTGTGCCATTTCTTTTCGGGCCATTTCTGCAGCAGCAAGTGCGCTGTCGATATCATGCTCGCGTGCATTCAAAGCATTTTTAATGGTTTTGAAAAAACGGCTCAGTACAAAAAGAACACCCAAAAAGATTATAGTTGTCCAAAACAACAAACCAAAACTTGGGTTCATTACCGAAAAATCTGCTAAGTATAACATAAATGTTTAGATATAGTATTGATAAGAAAGAGTTTAAACCCTTTAACCTGATTGTTTTATTTTTAATTTCAGACTTAAAACAGGCCGTCAACCAATCGTTGACGGCTCTGTTGTCTTTTTTTGTCCAGAGGGACAGGTAATTACTTGATCAAAGCTACTACGATAGCGAAGAGGGCAGCACCCTCAACAAGCGCAGCTGCAATAATCATACTTGTACGGATATCACCTGCAGCTTTAGGCTGACGAGAAATACCTTCCATAGCTTTACCGCCAATCTGACCGATACCAATACCGGCTCCAATAACTGCCAATCCGGCTCCAATTGCTTCCATAATGTTGGAATTGATTTTAATTAATAAATATGATAAAAAAATTGATTCTAAAGTATTTTAATGATGAG
Organism: Saprospiraceae bacterium; assembly: GCA_947441325.1. GTDB lineage: Bacteria > Bacteroidota > Bacteroidia > Chitinophagales > Saprospiraceae > Saprospira. The sequence continues at coordinate 5,174 of CANETR010000053.1, read as the reverse complement.
CTCCTTCGTGCTCATGTTCGTGATGATGTTCTTCAACAGCCGAACCGATATAAATTGATGATAACAATGTAAAGATGAATGCCTGAAGGAAGGCAACAAACAATTCCAGGAAGTTCATTGCAAATACAAAAGGTACTGCAATTGCTCCGCCGCCAAATGCCCCGCCAATACTTTCGCCTCCTTTGCTAAACACAAAGATCAAACTTACAAGGCTTAAAATGATAATATGGCCTGCTGTAATATTTGCAAACAAACGAATCAGCAAAGTGACTGGCTTAATGAACAAACCGACAATCTCTATTGGTGTAAGCAATATCAGAATTGCTTTTGGAACACCAGGCATTGCAAAGACGTGTCTCCAGTAATGACCGTTTCCATTGATATTAGTTACAATAAAGGTAAATACCGCCAAAATAATAGTTACACCAAGATTACCGGTTACATTTGCGCTACCAGGGAAAAATGGAATTAGACCAAGAATGTTGGCAAATAGAATGAAGAAGAAAGTTGTCATTAGGTAAGGAAAGAATTTTTCCCATTTGTGACCTATTGCAGGCTTAATAACTTCATCTCGCATGAAAACAATGATAACCTCAAAGAAAGACTGAAGTCCTTTCGGTGCTTTACCACTGCGCTTTTTGTAGGCGCTGCTTACAGAACTGAAAATAACAATCAGCAAAATCATAGACAAAAACATCGCAAAGACATTTTTGGTAATAGAGAAATCGAACCAGCTTGTTACTCCCTGCAGAGCACTTGCCGATTCAAGTTTATAATGTTTACCATCCAATACGACCGTTTCTCCATGTGCGCCTTTTTCTGCTTTTTCTTTGTGTCCATGGTCGTGATTGTCATGTGCATGATCATGTCCATCGTGTGAATGGTCGTGGCCTTCGTGTGAATGTTCACCTCCATGACCTGCACTTAAATTCTTGATTCCTTGGGGAGAGTTACCTTCATCATCAACCAGACGTTTTAATACATCATGAGATATGACATATCCATTGATCGCATTTTTGCTCATGTGGGTAGCTGCATCGTATTCAAAGGCACTTGAAAGACTGAAGAAAAAACCGTCTTTTGAATATGCTATACAAGGTAGCGGTAAGTATATATCACCAAAAATCTGAAACTGATGTGCATCGCCGATATGATGCATTACTGCAGCAGTTGGATCTTCAGCATCGGCAGCCTTTACAGGGCTGTTGAAAACCAGAAATAAAGCAATAATGGAAAGTTTCAGCACATTTATATAAGCGAACATAAAAACCTATTTTAATTTTGCTGCAAAGATATGCACTTTGTCAAGCATAGCAAATGAAATTCACTTTTTTTGTGACTTTAATGCATATTTGCACTTATAATTTGCCAAATGGAAAAGTTTTTAAACTCAAGTTTGTAAAATTATATTTTAAATTATTTTAAAATACTTGCTTTTTACCACGCGAAAAATATTTATATTTTCATTTTATTCTGCTTAAATAAATTATACCGAATTAAATAACCAATTCTATAAAACTGCCCAATCAATTTATAATGGAAAATTTACCTCTTTACAGTAAAGGTCAGCTTGCACTTCGCAACGGACAGGATATGGAAGAAATATGGGTAGCATACGAAGGTATAATTTATGATGTCACCTTGAGCCGTTTGTGGCGTAATGGAAAACATTATGAACATTGGGCTGGTCAGGACCTAAGTGCAGAATTAAAAGATGCGCCGCATACCGAGATGGTATTTAGTAAATTTACAGCAGTTGGGAGGCTAAAATAAAAAACCATCCCCTTTTAGTGTGGGATGGCAATTATCTTTTATTAGCAGTTGAAGTACTATTTGTTAATTGAAGCGCTCAATTGGTAAATTTCCTGCTGATTATTTTGTTCTACTGCACCAAGATTGCGATTTCCGTACCAGCTTCCGTTTCCGCGGCAGCCTTTGCGTTTTTTAACGGAGGAAGCACAGGAGCTTAGGATTATGACAACTAGTGCCAGGCTTAGAAGTGAAATAATTTTCTTTTTCATGGTTTTTAGTATTTTATCAATTTTAATAATGCTCAGAATCAAAACGTTAGCACAAAGTTAGGATTATTTTTTTAAACCAATATAAATCAATTAAAAAAACCAATCCCTCAGGGTTGAAGGATTGGCTTAAAATCATTTAACCCTATTAACTTTTATGCATTTTTTCCAATCTATTGCTTTTGCCGTAATTAAGAATATTATCTAAACAGTTTTTCTCTGGCTCAAGTTCTATATCAGTCAATTGTTTTTGACTTTCTTTGAGTAAATTGAGTTGATTAGACAACTGTTCATCTTCTCTCAAGGCCTGTTTAATAGCGGCTTTTTCAAGAAGGCTTAATTCATTGTAAAGATAAGAGATAAGATGGTGTATTGTAAACTGATGTTTCATAGAAATTGATTTGAATGAAAAAGACTTATTTTAACTAAAACAATAATTGAATTGAAATTAAATTCTGATTACATCTATAAAACGGAGGTGCTTGTACAAATGTTGTACAAGCACCCTATTTTTTTCAAAATTTTATTTTGTTCTGTTTAAAATAAAAACGAGATTTAAACAAACCTTTTTTTATTTATTAGCGTTCACCCGCATCAAATTACTCGATTCTATACCATGTTTGCGTGCGGTAAAAAGCTCCCCACCAGCCACGAACCATTAGTGTGTCCTTATTTGTCATCCACATAGTACAGCTGTATTCTTTTCCTTTTTTAGGATCGAGAATTGTACCTTGCCCATAACGGTTACTTTCTTTTACCATGCCTCTAAGGATAGACATACCTAACACTTTTTTACCTTTTCTGTCACCTGGACATACATTACAAATCGGGTCAACATCTTCATCAGCTGTACGATTCAGTAACTTTTCAACCTTACCGTAGAATTTTCCTTTTTCTTCCCATATACGTACATGAGAGCGGGCTTTCCCGGTTTCATCATCTACCGTTTTCCATACACCAATACAGGTTTTTCCACCTACAGAAGTTTGGGCAAAGCTTGTATGCTGAACAAAAAACAACAACAAAAATATTGCACTTAAAATATTTGCCATTTTCATAATTCGCGTGTTTTGGTTTAAATAAATAGTTTTGCTATCAAAGAATGCTAAAATAAAGCTTTTTCAATTTAAATCCTGATTTTTAAAGAATTTTTATGTCAGGGTTTAATTTTTTCTATGACTAGCTCCTGGAAAATTTCAATTTTACTGTCTTTCAAATTATTCAGCTTCATAATTTCCTGAACGCTGACTTTATATTTAGAAGCTATATCCTGAAGGATTTCGCCCTGTCTGACGATGTGAATTTTTAAAGCTTCTTTGCTTTTTTCATCTTTTCTAATAATTGGATTCAAATCCTTGTAACTGCCGTCATCTTTAACCTTAATTTTTTGACCCAATTTTAGTTCTGCTGTTTTCATATTGTTCAAACCCATAATTACATCCACTCTGGTATTGAAAAAATTGGCAAGCTTATACAGATTATCACCCGATTTGATGCTGTACATGCCATCTGAATCCAAAACGAAGCTGTCTTTCTGTGCTATTGGTTCTTTAACTTTATCAACTGTGCTGTTTTTGCATTTGCTTTTCAGGTACTCATTGATATCGACACCATTAATATAGGCCAGATCTAAAATACCCGGATCCTTTGATATTTTGAATAAACCAATCTGTTCGGCATAATAAAACTCTTCGGAGAATCTAGGTTGTACCTTATCATAAGCTCTGAAATGATGCAGATTGAAACACTGAATTTTTATTGCACCCATATAAAGTACTCTACCGCCACTGCTGTCAACATTATCACCTACCTTGGTTTTGTTATTAAAAAACAATTTATAATCGCCCATCATTTCAAAACCATTGCCAATTGCATTGTGTACAATCACTTTCTTTACGCTGTACATGCGATAGTTTTTTTTCTCTTTATTGTATTCAGCTATACTTAAGGATTTTTTTGAACTGTTTATATCGCTAATGAAATTACTATCTAAAAATTGCTCGTCATTACAACGTAAGGGTTCTTTGTCGAGCGCTGCTATTTCATCCACGTATGCTTCCTGTTTCAAAACCCTGAAAATCAAGGTTTTTTTATCGTTAAGCTTTAAATGATAATCCCAAAAAGCCAGGTCATTGTACTCCTCATTGCGTTCGTAATCAAATTTTTGGACACAAGCAGCATCATAAAGCAGATAATGTTCACTGCTTTGAGCTTTTAAAAGAATTGAAAAAAGACTAAGCACAAACAAAAGCGCAATTTTTTGCATGGTAATATTTTTAATATGATTAATTAAAACTAAGCATTGAGAAAATAAATTCTCCACAACATGAGTACACCTGACAATATCAGTGCCAAACCTGCAAGCCTACGCAAAAGATGGGTGTACTTTGCATTCACAAAGCTTCCTAATTTACGGGCAGCATACACTTTTAACAGGTCTGTCAAAATTACTACAAGCATCACTGTACACAATAAAATGACCGTTTCTATGCCTTGCATTCCTCGACCTATGGCTGAACTCATGAGCGAAATCCAAAAGAAAATCGGAAAAGGGGTAAGTGTATTTATAAGAAAACCCTGAATAAAAAAGGCTGCCTCCGTCTTGGAATTGGACAAACTGCCTGTTCCCTTATTTTTCGCCTGCGTCAACAAAAGCACCAATCCTAATATGCTGAGAAATATCGCACCTATAGTGCCCAAATAAAAACTGAGTGTTTCTTTAAAGGCTGGGTCTGTATCGAGCATGAGCATGTAGCCCGCACCCCAAATTGCCAGGCCTATATAAATAAAATCGCTGAGCCATTGCCCCGAAACCAAAGCCAAGCCAGCTCTGAAACCGCGTTCCATACTTACCTGTACAATGGTGAAAAATATGGGCCCGGTGAGTACACTCAGTAAGAGTCCCCAGCCTATGCCTTCGAATATTGCTGCTATCAAAGCGCTTGATTTTGATTATTTAATAATACACTTTCACCTGAGGCAGCCATTCTGCAATACAGGCCTTTTCGGCAGCAGAAAGTGCAACATTGTGCAGGTAAAGCACTTTTAGTTTTTTCAGGTTGCGAATGCTTTCGGGCAGATATTTCAAGGTGGTATTGTAGCGAAGGTCGAGTACTTCCAAATTTTGAAGTTTTGAGAGGCTCTGTGAAAGTTTTG